>CALGZA010000089.1 GCA_937934595.1 uncultured Verrucomicrobiales bacterium
TGATAGGCACACGAGTCATAGCACCAGTCAACCGACGATTTAAGTGGGGTTATCTTTTTGGAGCACTAGAAGTTGAGGGTGAAGTAAGTGAATTCCTTTATACCGACGGCTTAGGTAAAGAGTTTGATGCTGCGTTTATAAATCAAATAGCTCTGAGTCAGCCTGATAAAATTCATGTGATCATTGGAGATGGAGCAGGCTTTCATCATAAACAAAATCAAGATAATGAGAAAGCTCTACCAAGTAATGTTAGAATCCTTACCTTTCCGCCTTATAGTCCTGAGCTTAATCCTATCGAGAAGCTATGGGATGTAGTAAAAGATAGTATTTGCAATGTGAACTGGGAATCATTGGATCAATTGGAAGCTCAACTAACCAAAACACTCGAATCATTATGGAGTAGAGCAAGAGGCTTCTCCTCATTATTCACAAACAGCTACCTCCGCACTGAACTAAACGCTACAAACAAATGACATAAGTCCCATTAGTTTTGCAGAATGGTATTAGTAGGTGTATTAGGCTTAGTTGTTTTTCGACGCAGAAGATAAACGTTTTTCTCAAATATATTAACAACAAGTGCTGTAAATGTGCTTCAAGTTTTTGCTTGAAGCGCATTTTTTAGTTTTTGCTTACAGCTTCTTCAAAGTTATTATGAATTCGAAGATGTATTAAAGAGTTTATTATTACAGCAACGCTGATGTTTCGTGGCACATCAATCTAGTAATGTTTACTTCGTTATGAGTCAGTAGCATAGCTTATTATGCGCCTTTGTTCTTTCTTGCTGCTACATTCTATATATTGATTTTCTATTCATTCATAGAAGTCGTTTATAGGGTGTAAGTTATAGTTGATTTTATAAGAAGTAACTTACTCCAGCTTTGAATAGTGGTTGGTGTTTGTTACCTGGTAGGTTTTTTGCAACGTAGGATCCTCTTCTTTCGGAGTGGCCCATTTTTCCTAGGACTTTACCGCATGGGCTGGTGATGCCTTCGATGGCGAAGACTGAGCCATTGGGGTTGTGGGCGATGTCCATTGATGGGTTGCCAGCGAGGTCTGTGTATTGGGTGGCGATTTGGCCGTTAGCTGCTAGAGTTTTTACATCTTCATCGGATGCTATGAATTTGCCTTCACCGTGAGAGAATGGGATGTTGTGCAAGTCTCCGACTTGGGTATCTGCGAGCCATGGTGAAATGGTGGAAGCGATGCGGGTGGTGGAGTAGCAGGCGATATGTCTGCCTATGTCATTGAATGTGAGTGTGGGGGTGCCGCTTTGAGGGTCTCTGATTTCGCCGTATGGGACGAGTCCTGTTTTGATTAGGGCTTGGAAGCCGTTACAGATACCGAGGATGAGGCCGTCACGGTTCTTTATGAGGTCCATGACTGCGTCTGCGATGAGTGGGTTTCTGAGGACAGTGGCGATGAATTTACCTGAGCCGTCTGGCTCGTCGCCTGCGGAGAATCCACCTGGTATCATGAGTATTTGAGATTGGCGGATGTGCTGAGCTAGTTCTTTAAGTGATTCATCTACGTGGTCAGAGGTGAGGTTGCGGAAGACGCTTATGTGTGCGTCTGCGCCGGCCTGACTGAACATTTTAGCGGAGTCGTATTCTGAGTTTGTTCCTGGGAAGCAGGGGATGATGACTTTTGGTTTAGGGCAGGTGGTTGATGGTTTCCAGTTACTTGTCGATTTTTTGGTTTGGGGTTGTGCTGGGTGATTGAAGGTTTCTAGTTTTGAGTGTGCTACTTTGGTTTGAGTGGGGTATATGGGTTCTAGGGTACTTGACCAGGCTTTAAGGAGGGTTTCTATATTGAGTTTTTCGCCGTTGATATTTAGAATGCTGTCGTTGGTTGTGGAGCCAATGAGTTTTGCATTGAGGGAGGAGGGTGGTGAGTGGTTAGCTTTGACTTCGATGATCCAATTAAAGTAGCGTTCTTTGTAGAGGTCTTGGGTGGTTTCGATGTTGGCTCCGATATTGTTCCCGAATGCCATTTTTGATAGGCCTACGGCGATTCCTCCTTCAGCGAGTGAGTGGATGGCGTTTATTTTGCCTTCAGCATTTAATGCGTATATTATGGATGCGTAGGTTTTCAGGGTTTCGAAGTCTGGGCAGTGTTCTGAGTCACGTGGGGTGGTGACTAGGTAGAGTGTGCTGTTAGTTTCTTTGAATTCTGGGGAGACTGTAAGAGATGCTTTACCAGGTGCGACTGCGAAGGAGACGAGTGTGGGTGGGACGTCGATGTCATTGAATGTGCCTGACATGGAGTCTTTGCCGCCGATGGCTCCGAGGCGGAGTTCGTTCTGGGCTGTGAAGGCTCCGAGTAGAGCTGAGAAGGGTTTGCCCCATCGCGTGGGGTCAGTGCTTAGTTTTTCGAAGTATTCTTGGAGGGTTAGGCGGATGTCGTCAATATGTGCACCTGAAGCTACGATTCTGCATACTGATTCGGTGACGGCGTAGAGTGCGCCGTGGTATGGTGACCATGATGCTATGTTTGGGTTGAAGCCCCAGGCCATGTGTGAAGTGGTGTCGGTATTACCTTCTAGGAGAGGTATTTTTGCGACCATAGCGTCTACTGGGGTGAGCTGGTTTTTTCCTCCGAATGGCTGGAGGACTGTGCCGGCTCCGACTGATGAGTCGAACATTTCACCGAGTCCTTTTTGGCTGGTGGAGTTTAAGTCAGAGAGTGCGGTGGTGAACTTATCTATTGTGGTGCTTTGAGAGGCAACTGAGGGGATAGGTTGGTTGATTGGTGTGTTAGAGTGTGGGCTGGTTACTGTGACTGATGTTTCTAGTTGGACTCCGTTTGTGTCTAGGAATGCGCGTGAGAAGTTAACAATTTCTTTTCCTTTGTATGAGATGATGAGTCTGCCGTTGTCTGTGACGTCTGCGACGTGTGTGCATTCGAGGTTTTCTTTATCACATTCTGTTTTGAAGTATTCGATGGTTGATGGGTCAACGCAGATAGCCATTCGTTCTTGTGATTCGGATATGGCGAGTTCTGTGCCATCGAGTCCGTCGTATTTTTTAGGGATGTCATCGAGTCTGATGTCTAGCGATGGAGCTATTTCGCCGATGGCTACGGAGACACCGCCTGCTCCGAAGTCGTTACAGACTTTGATTTTGGGTGCGAGTTCTGGGTTACGGAAGAGGCGTTGGACTTTTCTTTCTGTTGGTGCGTTTCCTTTTTGGACTTCAGCTGAGTTTTCTAGGGCTGTGTCAGTGTGTTCTTTTGATGAGCCGGTGGCTCCGCCTACGCCATCTCGTCCGGTGCGGCCACCTATGAGGAGGATGACGTCTCCTTTTGCGGGGCTGCCGCGGAAGACGTTTTTCTTGGGTGCAGCGGCGACTACGGCGCCAATTTCCATTCTTTTAGCGACGTAGTTAGGGTGGTAGACTTCTGAAACTTGGCCGGTGGCGAGTCCTATTTGGTTTCCGTATGATGAGTAACCGTTTGCTGCTCCTTTGCAGATGACTTGCTGAGGGAGTTTACCTTCTAGGGTGTCTGCGAATGGTGTGCGCGGGTCTGCTGCTCCGGTGACACGCATGGCTTGGAATACGTATGATCGTCCAGAGAGTGGGTCTCTGATGCATCCACCGAGGCATGTTGCGGCGCCGCCGAAGGGTTCTATTTCGGTGGGGTGGTTATGGGTCTCATTTTTGAACATGAGGAGCCATTCTTGATCTTGGCCGTTTACGTCTACTGGGATGACGATGGATGCTGCGTTGATTTCTTCTGAGATTTCTACGTTGTCTAGTTCACCTGTTTTACGTAGTTCTTTCATGCCGATGAGGGCGATGTCCATGAGAGTTTCTGGGCGTGTGTTTATTTTATCGCCGTAGACTTCTGTTCTGGTTTCTTGGTATTTTATGTAGGCTTTTTTTATGACTTCTGTTCCTGCTGTGAATTCTACATTACTAATTTTAGTGGCGAATGTGGTGTGGCGGCAGTGGTCAGACCAGTAGGTGTCTAACATTTTTATTTCTGTGATGGAGGGGTTTCGATTTTCTTCATCACGGAAGTAGTTTCTGGTGAATAGGAGGTCTTCTGGGCTCATTGCTAGGCCGAGTTCATTTCGTTTATCGCGGAGCTGGTCATCTGAGGCAGTGTTGAACCATTCTAGGATTTCGACATCTTTTGGCGGTGTGACATTGGGTTTCAGGGTAACGGGGATATCCATCGATGCTTCACGGGAGTCAACTGCGTTGATTGTGTATGATTTTATGGCTTTGATTTGTTCTGGGGAGAGGTCTCCTGAGAGGATGATGATTTTAGCAGTGGCTACGATTGGTTTAGTGTCCTGGGTAAGGATTTGGACGCATTGAGCGGCGGAGTCAGCGCGTTGGTCGTATTGGCCGGGGAGGTATTCTACGGCGAATAGGGTTTCATTTTCTGATGTGACTATGTTATCTGAGCTTTTTGCTATTTGTGGTTCTGAGAGAATGAGATTGCTTGCTTGATTGAACTGTTCATCGCTGAGGCCGTCTAGGTCGTATCTCTGGATGATACGAACCTTGTTAAGGCTGGATAGGTCTAAGTTTTCTTTTAGTTCATGGAGGAGAGTACGGGCTTCAGCGTTAAATTCTGGGTCTTTTTCGACGAATAAGCGGTGCATGGTGTTGGCTTCTGAGTTAGATTGATATGGATGAATTTGTTATGTAATAGATCAGCGCGATGGATTATTTGCTGATGGGGTCTATGGGGGCGTTAGCTAGTGGTGTGAATTTGTCTTTTTTGGTATTTGAGGAGCCGGCTTCACTGATTTGGATGGTCCAGCGGTTTTCGTCTTGTTGTGTGTAGTATTGGAAGTGTGCGAGTTTTTTGAATCCGCTGGTTCCTGAGATGGTGATTTTGTTGGTTCCTGTTTTAGTGAATTTGCCGTTTGAGAAAGCGAGTAGGAAGGGGTCTCCTTTTGGTCTGAGATTGTCTTGTAGTCCTTTTTCGTAGCTGTAAAAAACGCAACGGACAGCGCCAGACTTGGATTCTGGGCCTAGTGTGATGGTGGCTGAGGGAACAAGTAAGACACCGAACTGGGTGTTGTCATCTGCGGGTTCTGTCCACCAAGTTTCGATGGATTCGATGGTGGCGTGTGTTCCTGTGGCTGGCGTGTTGTCGTCGTGTTGTTTTGATGTGTCGAAATTATGTTGTTTTGATGCGTAGTGGACGAGGTAGCTGAGAACGCCGATGATAGCTATGTAGCATATGATGGAAGCTATTTTTTCAATTATGGATTTGGGGTCTTTGGTGCGCGCTGGTGGGGTTTGCTCATTTTCCTGAATGCTTATGTCAGTGGGTGTTTTTGTTTGTGTTGTTGCTGGAGCTGTTGCTGCTATTGGGGCTAGGCTTGTTTTGTAAACATTTTTTGGAGTTGCTGCTTCTTCTTGAGGCTCGGTTGCGACGTTTTTTTGGAAGGTGTTGTTATTGAGTTCCGATTTTCTTTGGATGGGTTCAATGGTTATGGGTTTTGATTTTGTATTAGGTTCTGACTGGGTGGGGTCTTGAGGTGCGTGTGGATCTGTTAGTTGGTCGTGGTGAGTGTTTTCTGGATTAGTTGAGTTGGTATCTGGAGTTAGTGGTGTGCTGTCTAGGTTCCAGAAATTGGGGTCCTCGAAAATTTCATCGTTAGTTTTCGGGTTTTGTTGATTATTTAGGTCGTTAGGATCGGGTTGGTTTGACATTTCTGAGTTTTGTTTGTGGCTGGTGATCTTGTATCGTTGAAAAACGGATTTGGCTAGTGGGAAAAAGGTTGAAATTAAGAGAATTTGCTAGATTTCTCTTAAAAACTAGTTGCTAATCTGATAATCTTGGTCAATCAATTAGCCGTCCGACAATAAAACCGACAGAAATTATGGCAGATAATGAAGATAAGAATCCGGAGAACGTAAAGGGAAGCTTTTATGTAGATAGTCAGTGTATTGATTGTGATTTGTGCCGCGAGACAGCGCCTAATAATTTCACACGTGAGGATGATGAGGGTTATTCTTATTTGTTTAAGCAGCCTGAAAATGATGAAGAGCGTGAGCAGTGTGTGGAGGCTATGGAGGGCTGCCCGGTAGAGGCGATAGGTGATGATGGAGAGGATGGATAAGTCGTCTTCAGGGAGGTTCAATCATCGATCAAAAAAGGGTTCTGTGCCAGGTAACCGTTCTGTAGAATGGATGCGTGCTATGGTGCTAAGGCAGTGGAGGCATGGTGATCCGGTAAAGGATCCTGTTAGGAATATTCATCATGCTGGGTATTTTTTAGATAAGCTTCTGGAGGAAGTGGGTGCAAGTGGTAGCTTGGAGGAGAAACAGCTGCATGATGCATGGGCTAAAGTGGCGGGTGATTTTATAGCGAATAATTCTAAGCCTGAGTCGTTGAAGAGGGGTGTTTTGGTATTACGAGTGGTTCAGCCTGCCTTGAGGTTTCAGCTTGAGCAGATGAAGGGTAAGTTGTTGCAGAATTTTAAGCGTGAGTTAGGTGAGGGTGTGATAAAGACTATTGTTTTAAAGGTATGAAAAATCATTGGATATTTGATTGGTCTGGGACACTTGTTGATGACATGGGGTTGGTAGTATGTGCGACTAATTATGTATTTCGTCATTATGGTAGGCCAGAGATGGATAGGGCAACGTTTCGCGGTGAGTTTTGTTTACCGTATGAGCATTTCTATGCGAAGCATTTGCCTGGGGTGGCTATGGATGAAGCTGAGGCACATTTTAGGCGTGGATTTGATATTTCGGAGGTGAAGGTTACGGTGCTGCCTTATGCTAGGGAGTTTTTAGACTATCTTAAATCAGGTGGATGTAAGCTTTATGTATTAAGTAGCATGTGTGATAAAGCGTTTGCTGAGCAGGTGGTGGATCTGGGGATGGATCATTATTTTGAGGAGACTTATGCGGGGGTGTTAGACAAGCGAGAGGTGATAGGTGAGATGATGACTACTCATGGGATGGGGGTTAGGAATAGTGTTTTTGTAGGTGATATGACTCATGATGTTGATACGGCGCATCATGCAGGTATTATGAGTGTGGGGGTGCTGACTGGTTATAATAGGGCTGCGGTTTTGGCTACTGCTGAGCCTAGTGTTATGGTAAGGGATCTTTCAGTGTTGGAGGGGATGATGTGTTCGGAGGTGGGTTTTAAGGGGGATGTTTCTGATGTGGTTAAGATACGTGGTCTTGAATTACGAACTTTTATAGGTGTGCCTGATGAGGAGCGTGAGGAGGCGCAGATTTTGAAGGTGAATGTTGATATGATTCCTGATTGTGGTTTTTCGGAGCTAGCTGATGAGATGGAGGGGGGAGTGGATTATTATCAGGTTTCACTGAGGCTTAAAAGTGTGGCATTAGAGAGGCCACGGAAGCTGATAGAGACACTGGCTGAGGATCTGGCTGCAGTGGTTCTGGGTGAGTTTTCGGTTGCCAAGGTTAGGGTTGAGATAGAGAAATTTATTTTGGCTGATACTGATTTTGTGGGTGTTGAAATCTGGCGTTAAAGCTGATGGGTATTTTTCAGACGATTTTTTTGTGTGTTTTTTTAGTGATCAAGTTGTGATTATGATTTTTTCTGTTATTATGGGATTATGAATAAAATGACAATTAAGCTTCAGGAAGCGATACAAGAGGGGCAACAGTTAGCAATACGATCTGGGCATGCTGAGCTGAAGAGTACACATGTCATGTTGTCTCTTTTGCAGCAGGATGGTGGGGTGATGTCGCCAGTGTTAGAGAGCGCGGGGTTAGATCTTACTGAGTTGAAGGCGAGTGTTGCAAGTGCTTTGGCTGATTTACCAAGGTTAAGTGGTTCTGTGAGTGAGCCTCAGATGTCCTATGGGCTGAAATCTACGTTAGGTGAGGCTGAGAAGGCGCGAGGCGAGATGGGTGATGAATATTTGAGTGTAGAGCATTTTCTAATAGGTGCGCTGAGGGATGGAAGCCCTGCTGGGAAGCTTCTGGCTGGATCTGGATTAACGCAGGCTGGGTTAGAAGATGCACTCAAGAAGATAAGGGGTGGTCAGAAGGTGACAGATGAGGATCCGGAAGGTAAGTATCAGGCCTTGGAGAAGTATGGAGCTGATTTGACGGCGCGAGCGCGCAGTGGGAAGATAGACCCTGTAATAGGGCGCGATGAGGAGATACGACGAGTGCTGCAGGTATTGAGCCGGCGGACTAAGAATAATCCGGTATTGATTGGCGAGCCTGGGACTGGGAAGACGGCTATAGCAGAAGGTTTAGCTAGGCGTATAGTGAGTGGTGATGTTCCTGATTCGATGAAGGGAAAGCGACTTATATCATTGGATTTGGGAAGTATGATAGCAGGTGCGAAATACCGAGGTGAATTTGAGGATAGGTTGAAGGCCTTTTTGAAGGAGGTGACGGATAGTGATGGTGAGATTATATTATTTATTGATGAATTGCATACTATTGTGGGAGCTGGAGCTAGTGAGGGTGCGGTGGATGCGTCTAATTTACTGAAGCCACAATTAGCAAGAGGTGAGCTTAGGACGATAGGGGCGACTACGTTAAATGAGTATAAGAAATATATAGAAAAGGATGCTGCATTGGAGCGTCGGTTTCAACCGGTTAAGGTGGATGAGCCAAGTGTTGAAGATGCGATAGCGATACTTAGGGGTTTGAAGGAGCGTTATGAGGTTCATCATGGAGTTAGGATAAAGGATGGTGCGATTGTGGCGGCGGTGCAGCTGAGTGATCGTTATATTTCTGATAGATTTTTACCGGATAAAGCTGTGGATTTGATGGATGAGTCGGCATCGAGGTTGAAGATTGAGTTGGATTCGATGCCTGCTGAGATTGATAAGTTTGAGCGGCAGTTGATGCAATTGGAGATGGAGCGTCAGGCCTTGGAGAAGGAGTCTGATGCAGCTAGTGGGAGGCGTTTAGAGAAGGTGACTGAGGAGATGGAGAACTTGAAGGAGTCTGTATCTGGGATGATGGCTCAGTGGAAGAATGAGAAGGCGGTTATCGATGTGGTGCGTGAGGCGCAGGAGGAGATAGAGAGTTTACGGAATGAGGTGGACATGGCTCAAAGGAGTGGAGATTTGACACGAGCATCTGAGCTAACTTATGGTTCTATACCAGCGGCTGAGGAGGCTTTGATGAGTGCTCAGGAGAAGTTACAGAGGCTACAGGAGAGTGGTAGGATATTAAACGAAGAAGTGAGTGAGGAGGATATAGCGAGAGTAGTGTCGAGCTGGACAGGAATCCCGTTGAGCAGACTTCAGGAGGGTGAGCGAGCTAAGTTAGTAAAGATGGAGGGGCGTCTGGGTGAGCGTGTTGTTGGACAAGTGGAGGCGGTGGAGGCGGTATCTAATGCTGTGCGGCGTGCGCGAGCAGGTTTACAAGATGAGGATAGGCCGATAGGTTCATTTTTATTTTTGGGGCCTACTGGGGTAGGCAAGACAGAGTTATCTAAGGCATTGGCTGAGTTTTTATTTGATGATGAGGGTGCTATGGTGCGGTTAGATATGTCTGAGTATATGGAGAAGCATAGTGTAGCGAGGTTGATAGGTGCTCCTCCAGGTTATGTGGGTTATGATGAGGGTGGGCAGCTTAGTGAGCATGTTAGACGGAAGCCTTATTCTGTGGTTTTGTTTGATGAGGTGGAGAAGGCGCATCCTGATGTTTTCAATGTGTTACTGCAGGTATTAGATGATGGACGGATTACTGATGGTCAGGGGCGCACTGTAGATTTTAGGAATACCGTGTTGGTGATGACCTCAAATATAGGTTCTCAATATATAATGGATGAGGCAAATGAGGAGCAACGGGAGGCTAAAGTCAGTGAGGCACTGAAGGGGCATTTTAGGCCAGAATTTCTTAATAGGGTTGATGAGACTGTTATTTTTGACAGGTTAGGTAGGGAGGAGTTAGGACGGATTATAATGCTTCAGCTTGAGCGTGTGAGGATGAGGTTACTGAGTCAAGGGATAGGTATAGAGATGAGTGATGAGGTGGTGGATTATCTTTCAGAGAAGGGTTATGATCCGGTATATGGGGCTAGACCTCTGAAGCGAGCGATACAGAAGTATTTGTTAGATCCTCTGAGTATGGCGGTACTTGATGGATCATTTGGGGAGGGAGATTATGTGGTCGTAACCCTAGAGGAAGGTGTGTTGAAATTTGTCACTAAACTAAGTGAAGGCGTGGCAAATTAGGTTATGAGCTAAGTATGTTCTGCGTATTTGTAATGTTCTATATGGTGCGAATGGATGGGTGGATTATTCCATTTTCAATCTATAGAACAGTTGTTTGTGGTTCAAGTTTACTGGGGCCTCGAAATAAGGTTTGTTAGAGTCTGAGTCTATTTTTTTAATACTATCTGGAACTTCAGCCCAGTTAATGAGGTCTGTTGAGAATTCAAGTATTGGATTTCTTTGGTTGGCGGATTCAGGGAATTCTGCGCGAATTTTATTGGTGATTTCATCAAAAGTGATGTTGTTTATACCGTCAGGGTTTATTACTTGGTTACTGAATACAGGGATGATGAGTTCATCAATATTTCCGCTGTCTTGTCCTGTGGTTTGAATTTTAATGGTATTATTTAAACCTGCTAGGAGGTTGGTCTGAATTTCTATTATTTTCCAATTATTCCATGCTCCAGTGGGAGCAAATTCAATAGGCTGTTCGGCACCGTTAATGGATAGGCTTGCAGTTCTGTTGGTGGTGCTGCCGAGTGCGTAGCGGATTTTAATGGTTCTTGCTCCACCGTTGCCACCATCTATATTAGTCCATTCGATGCTACTGCCTGTTATGGCCATGTTTACGAAGCCTGTGCCGTTAAATCCAATGTGGTTGTTTTCAGTGGGAGAAGCCACGAGGCTAGCGTCCTCTGCTTGGAGAGTCTGGATAGGGCCTGATGTGATGGTTATGGTCTCGGTGTCTGATGCGCCTTGGTCATCAGTAACTTTTAAAGTGACGCGATGTATTCCTTGCTGGAATGAATGGCTTACTTGGGGGCCGTTTGCGGTGGTTCCGTCTCCAAAATTCCATTCATAAGAGGTGATAGTGGTGTTAGGGGTTGATGAGTTTCTGGCATCGAAGTTAACCGTTAAAGGTGGGATTCCAGATATGTGGGACGGTTCGATTACGGCTGTGGGTTTAGGAGTGGCAGGGGGGTAGAAGGAAGATTCGATTCCGTAATCGGCAAAGAACTCAACAGTATGGTAATCTGGGTAGACTACAGCGATGGGGTTAGGTAGGCCGTAAAGTCGGTGATCAGGGTTGAGTATTTCAACTGTTAGGTAGTAGGTAGTGGTGGGGTTTTTACGGATATCACCTGTGTAAATGTTCCAGCTTTGAGGTGGTGTATGGATGTTTGTTGTCCAGCGCAGTTGGAAATCATCTGGGTTTGTAAGTTGATTTACTTCTTTACCCAACTCGGCGAGGTATGCGCGTATTTTACTACGAGCGAACGTGATGTGGATGTGTGGTGCGAGTCCGTATCCGGACCATTGGTATGGTTTTACAAGATTTTTGACATGATCTTTTCCAAATCTGTCTATGAGTTGTTGTAGGTATAGGGAGTCAGGAGTTACGAGTATGCCGCTGGCTATGTGGTCTCTGGTGTCATTAGGGACTGAAGAGATTACCTTTTTGTAAAGTCCGCCGATCATCATGTTTCTTTGAATGGGGTCGGAGTCAGGTGTGCGGGGGCTTGCGACTGAGACGTCATTTACGGACGAGTTCCAGATGATAGAGTTTACGGATGCCCAACCGTGTCCAGATCCCATGTTGTGTCTTGAGCTAGCGAGGACTGAGCTTGTGTCTTGAGGGAGAGCTCTGCCCATTCTGTCAAATAGCATGCCTGTAGCCCAGCGTTGGTGTCCAGCTTCGCTTCCTGCGTTAGCCATTAAGATGTCAACAAATGCGTTTAGGCCGCCGCTGCCTGGGTCAGCTAGGAATGCGTGTCTGGTGTGTGGTCCAACTGAGCAAAGATCAACTAAGACCTGTGATGCTCTGAGTCCGATACCAACGCCGGAGAAATATTGTGTGCCCATGAAGCCTCTGTTTAAAATTTCTACATGCACTTTTCTGATTGTTCCTCTTCTACTCCAGGGCAAGATGTTTATACCGTTTGTCCATGGGTTGATGCAGTTGATATTTTCTATCCAGAAATCATTGACACCAGCCACGTAGATGGAAGTAGCCATATTGTTACGGATGAGCAGTCCGTCACTGCCGGTTTCATATTTAGAGATACAAGTAAGATTAGAGATTCCTACATTGTTGATGGGGCCGCTTCTCCAGAATATATCTGGGTTCGGGTCATATGGAAGTATACCGATATAGCCACCGCCGTATTTACTCTGGATAGCGTTCTCGATGGGGGCGTCAAGGAGAACGGTTTTTGTGCCGTCTGGGTTGTCAGTGATGCTTACGGCAGTTTTTTGGATAATACCTCTGGCTCCTGGTGTCCATGGGTTAGTGAGACTGTCCATTCCAGTATCAGCTAGCCACAAGTTATTTGTATTTAATCCCATTTCCACGGTGTCGCCTGGTTTTATAACAGTGCCGTTAGTAGAAGGGGTGTATGTTACTCTTAAGTCACCGAGTCTGGCCTCAGAGATGCTGCCTGAGTAGCTTGCTCTAGCGACAGCGGATCTGGTGTAGAAAGAAAACATCTTGGAAGAACTTCCGTAGGCACCCATTAAGATGGTCTTGTCTTTTCCTGCGCCTCTTATAGATATTCCGCTATAGTAGACGGGGATATTACTCTGTATGTCATAGGTGCCGGCCTCAAGGTAGACTTCTCCTCTAAAGCCTTTGTCATTGAGGGGCATTGATCCGAGTTGTCCGATAGCCTGTGATATTAATACGTTGTCGTTATTTCCTGTGGGAGTTATGGTGATTCTATGTGGCATGTCTTCAGGTGTGGGCAGAGGAACGCCACCCCCTTTGTAACCTGCGTATGAGAAATCTAGAATACGGTCGCCGGCATTGTTTATGGGGCCGTAGGAAAGTTTGTCTCCACCGTCTTTGATATAAGGAGATACCTCTGGGGAGACTTCAACTGCTTGTGAGGTGAGGGTTACAAATAACGATAAAATTACTAAATAGCGTTGTGTCCAAGAAATAGCCATACGGCAAAATATCATTTTTCATAAATGCGTCAATTTTTTTGTAATAAATTTAAAGTGAGTGAGTTACTGTTTCATAGTTAACTGATGTTTCTATTTTGTGGTTACTAGTGTTAATTTACTTAAGAAAGGTTGAGTAAGATGTTTTTTATACCATCTAGGGCGTTTAGCTTTATGGGGATTCCTGATGCGTCTACGTTAGTTTCTCTTGGGTTTACGCGGTAGTATTTTGCGTTTAGTATTATAGCGAGTTCTTGGGTTTTGAGACGAATACTAGGAATGGCAGTGCCTGCTCCTACTTCAATGATTAGCACTTTTTTGTTATTGGATTTTAGGCTGTTTATCCAGAGGTTCATTTTGTTTGATTGTTTGAGCGTTCTTTCTTCTTTCCATCCCCAATCATTAAACATCATTATGTTAGGGCGGGCAGGGGAGTTGCAGATTGGGCAGCGCGGGAGCTTCTTGATATCCGCTTTGAAAGTAAGGCTGTCGATTTCAATAGCTTGGGTAGGAGCTTTATAAATACCTTGATGACACTCATTGATTAGGCACTGGAAGTGGTTAATGGATCCGTGTATTTCTAGAATACGGTCGTTGTTGAAGCCTGCTTTTTGAAAATGGCCGTCTACGTTTGAAGTGATAACTCCATATCCCTCGGGAAGTTGATTGCCGTATTCAAGAAGTAGATTAAATCCCTCATGAGGTGTGGTGTTTCTGTATAGATTGAGTCTGTGGCCGTAGAATGCCCAAGCTAATTCAGGGTTATCGACAAAGGAGATGGGAGTTGCCATTTGCTCGAATGTGTAGCCTAGTTTTTGTATTGCTGGGTAGGCTTTCCAAAATCCTTCTGTACCGCGAAAGTCAGGCAGTCCGCTGTCTACTCCCATTCCGGCTCCTGCAGTAATAATTAATGCGTCAAAGTTCATTGGTAGATGTTATGCCATTTTCACAGTTATTCTGGGCTGATAGTAATTTCAATATATTTGGAAACAGCAGCATAGCTGATTTTTTTGAAGTGCACAACAATATCTCAAGATTAGCTTCGTTATTCGTCAGTTGTTTAGTCCACTATTCGCTTTCCTTTTGCCTTGCTACTTTTGCTATCTTGTTGTGCTATAAATCCATTCTAACAGTTCAAATGGTATTAAATGTCTTGGGTGTCTCTGTGGAGTTTTTTTGTGGGCATTTACTGAATTTTTAAAAATCTCAAATTAATGTTGACTGTATCGTATTTTCAGTATTTACTGAAAATATAATTAATTAACGGAGTTTAAAAATGGTTCAGTTAAATACGGAAGTAAAAAAGATAGAGGTTTTCTATGATTCTCAATGTGGGATGTGTAGGGTTTTTATGGATTGGCTGGTGAAGCGCAAGAGAGCATGTGAGTTGTTGTGTATGGATTACCGGGGTAAGGAGGCTGGGGAGAGTTTTCCTGAATTGGCTGATTATAGGCCTGAGAAGGAGATGGTGGTAAGGGTTGATGGTGAGGTGGTGTATCAGGGCGCGGAGGGGTGGCTGTGGTGTTTGTGGGCGTGTGCGAGATATCGAGTGGTGGCAAAGCTGGTGAATAATAGGTTTTTGTTGCCAGTAACGAAGAAGTTATGCGGGACTATTTCTGGAAACCGTATGCTGATCAGTAGGTTTTTGTTTAGGAAGAAGGATGGAGGAATGCGTTGTGAAGGAGGGTGTGGGAAATGAGTTTTCTGGATTTTTGTATATATTGGGCGGCTTTTGTTTTAGGGATGATTATTTTGGCGAATTTTGTTGCTCCAGGTAAGCTTGGTTATGCGGATAATTTGGCTAGGGTGGAGCCCTTTTTTGGTGAGGTGTTTAGGGTTCACTGTGCTTATACGGTTTTGACTATGCTGGGGATGCTGCTGGTCTGTGTTTTTTATCATGATGAGGTGAAGAGCGGGGGTGGTATGGGACTTGGTTTTAATGTGTTTATGGCTGTTTTCTGGGGGAGCAGGGTGGTGGTGCAGGTGTTTTTTTATGATGTGGATATAAAAAAGAAGTATCCGGTTTATAATGTTATTTTTCTAACTGCTTTTTCATATTTGGCAGTTCTGTTCACTTATCTGGTTCTAATAAAATGAATGATTATTTATTATATGCTATTCAGTTGGCGGGTTTAGCTCAGCTGGTTTTGGTGGCGGGGAGTGTGGCTATTCCACGGTGTCTGGACTGGAGTGGTGGTTTGGCTGGGCTGATGCCTTTATTACGGCAGATGTTCTGGACGTATGCGGTGTATATTTCTGTGATGCATTTGTTTTTCGGTGTGGTGAGTTTGTTTGCAGCTGAGGAGCTGTTAGGTGGTGGTTTTATTGATACGTTGCTGTGTGTGCTGATGTTTGTTTGGTGGTTTGCCCGGATTGTGATTCAGTTTTTTTATTTTGATAAGAGTGGGCTTCCGGAGACGCGTTTTAATCAATTGGCTGAGGTGGCGCTGGTTATGTTGTTTGGTTTTTTGTCAGTGGTTTATGGGTGGGCAGTATGGGGGAATATGATGTGATGGCTGAGATTTGGATAATATTTTTTGTGTTGGTAGTGGGGCAGCTTTTTATTGCGGGGATCTTGGGTGGTCGGCTGTCTCGGTTGGGATCTTGGATGATGATGTTGGTTTGTGTGGTGGTGATGCATTTGGTGTCTCTGGGGAGTCCAGCGTTATTGAGGATGGTTTGGATTTGCTCTGTGATGCTGGCGAGTATGAAGGTGGTAGTATATAGGGAGTGGTGTGTTGGGCGTGGGTTGGCGTTGCCTTGGATGCGGTGGTGGATGTTTGCGGGGTTGTGGTTTGGTATGGATCCTGGTGCGTTTTTACGGAGGCGGAAGGTGGAGTGGAGGAGCCATGCTATGGTGGGTAGTTTGTGTTTGGTAGGTGGTGTGGTATTGGTGTGGATTTGTTATTTGTTAGAGGTGGATGTGGTGTTGGCTTTGTTTGTAAGTATGAGTTTGGCGTTTCATTTTGGGGTGTTGCGATTGATGACTGGGTTTTGGCGTATGATGGGGTATCCTGTTAGGGTGCTGTTTAGGAATCCTTTTAAGATGCGTGGGTTTAGAGATTTCTGGTCTAAGCGATGGAATCTGGCGTATTCAGAGATGGTGGCTAGGGCGGTGAAGAGGCCATTGACTCCTTTGCTGGGGGAGCGTGGGAGTGTGTTTGCAGGGTTTGTGGTGAGTGGGCTGTTGCATGAGTTGGCTATTACGGTTCCTGTTGGTGCTGGGTATGGGTGGCCGACGTTGTTTTTTGTGTTTCATGGTGTTTGTTGTTTAATGGAGCGGAGGAGTTCTGGTTTAATGGGGTTGGTGTGTGGGGTGGTTTTGGTTATGGGAGTTCCTGTTTTATTTGGTGAGGAGTTTGTGGATGAGGTTATTTTGCCGAGTCGGGATGTGATGGGGGTTTTCAATGAGAGATAGAATATTATGAGTAAGAAAAAGAGTATGATGATAGCTGGAGCTAATGGGTTTATGGGTAGATTTATTAGTAGGTATTTTTTGGGGTTGGGCTGGGAGGTATTGGGGTTGGTGAGGCGGGATGAGGGGTTGGCAGATGGTGTTGAGTTTGTGGGGTGGGATGGTGAGACATTGGAGGCTGAGTGGGCGGAGAGGCTGGAGGGGGTGGATGTGTTGATTAATTTGGCGGGTAGGTCGGTGAATTGTCGTTATAGTGAGGAGCATAAGCGGCAGATTATAGATTCTAGGGTGAAGAGTACGCAGGTGCTGGGAGAAGCTGTGCTGGGGTGTTCTAGGCCGCCGCGGTTATGGATGAATGCTAGTACTGCGACGATTTATGCTGATGAGAGGGGGCGCGCTCATACTGAGAGTGCTGGGGTGATAGGGGATGGATTCAGTGTGGAGGTGGCACAGGCTTGGGAGGATGCGTTTGATGGAGCTGCTGTGAGTGATTCTGTAAGGAAGATTACGCTGCGGACGAGCATAGTTATGGGCGAAGAGCGAGGGGCTGTTCTTGATGTTCTGAGTGGGTTGGCGAGACGATATCTGGGAGGCAAGATGGGTGATGGTGGGCAGAAGGTGAGCTGGATTGACAGTCATGATGTATGTCGGGTGGTGGCGTGGATGATAGAGAATGAGGATGCCAGAGGGGTTTATAATTTGGCCTCACCGGAGGTGATGACGAATGCTGAAATGATGCGGCGAATACGTGAGAGGGTGGGGGTGAGTTATGGCCTGCCTGCGAGTGAGTGGATGCTTAAGTTGGGTGCGTTTTTTATGCGTACTGAGGTGGAGTTGATTTTGAAGAGCAGGTGGGTGTATCCTGAGAGGCTGTTAGATGAGGGGTTTATTTTTGAACGAGAAATATTTAAATCTCGTGGAATATGTTAGATTTTGGTGTAAATTAATAAAATAGAAAATGGAAATGATGAGTGAGCAAAAAGAGAAGACGATGGTTATAGCGGGAGCTAATGGTTTTATAGGCAGGTATTTGAGCCGGCATTTTATGGGGTTGGGTTGGAAGGTATTGGGGTTGGTGAGGAGAGAGGCTGGGTTGGCTAAGGGAGTGGAGGCGGTGAAGTGGGATGGTGAGAGTCTTGATACGAAGTGGGTGGAGCGTCTTGAAGGTGCTGACGTGTTGATTAATCTAGTAGGCAGGACTATTAATTGTAGGCATACTGAAGAGAATAAGCGGCAGATTTTAGATTCTAGGATTAATAGTACGCGGGTTTTAGGAGAGGCTGTGCAGGCCTGTAATAAGGCGCCTGAGTTATGGATCAATGCGAGTGCTTCGAGTATTTATAAGGAGACTCGAGATGAGAAGCAGACTGAAGAAAGGGGAGGTCTTGGAGAGGGTTTTTTGTCAGAGGTTGCTATTAAGTGGGAGGAAGAGTTTTTTGGAGCTGAGGTGGACGAAGGGGTAAGGAGGATAGCCTTGAGGATTTCTTTGGTGATGGCTGATGAGAAGGGGACAGTGCAGGATGTTTTAAGTGGGCTGGCTAGAAAGTATTTAGGTGGGACAGTTGGCGATGGTGGGCAGATGGTTAGCTGGATTGATATCCAGGATTTTTGTCGAGCTGTGGAGTGGATGATAGAGACTGAGACGGCAGCGGGGCCTTATAATATGGCAGCTCCGCAGGCACTGACTAATGAGGAGCTGATGAAGCGAGTGCGTGAGAAGGAGGGGGTTTGTTTTGGGTTGCCGACATTTTCATGGATGATGGAGATAGGTGCTGTTTTCATGCAGACTGAGGCTGAGCTGGTTTTGAAGAGTAGCTGGTTGTATCCTGAGAAATTATTGGCTGAAGGTTTTGTGTTTGAGCGGGAGGAGTTTTAGGTTTTGATAGAAGTGTAACAAGAGATTTGATCTGATATAGGGTTCTAATCAGACAATACATTTTAATGACGGCTATGTTTTCTTATGGCGCATGTTTAATACCATTTTCACAGTTATTCTGGGTTAATCGTAGTTTTAATATATTTGGAAACAGTAGCAGAGCTGATTTTTTGAAGTGTAAAACCATATATCAAGATTAGCTTCGTTATTTGTCAGTAGCATAGTCCACTATACGTTTTCCTCTTGCCTTGCTACTCTTGCTACTCTTGCTATCTTGTTGTGCTATCAATTCATGATAGGAGTATAAAAAAATCCGTATCTTTTTGAGATACGGATTTTTTGTAAATAGGAACCAGGTATTTTACTGGTAGTAAGAGGATAGAAACCTCTTGGAAGCGGATTAACGCTTAGAGAACTGGAAGTTCTTACGTGCACCTGGCTGACCAGACTTCTTACGTTCCTTCATACGAGGGTCACGACGGAGAAGAAGAGCTGCCTTGAGTGTGGGGCGAAGCTCTGGGTTGATCTGGATGAGTGCTCTTGAGATGGCAAGGCGGATAGCACCGACTTGTCCTGTTTGACCGCCACCTTTAGTGGAGATTCTCACGTCATATTTCTTGAGTAGTTCTGTGATAAGGAATGGCTCAAGGATGCCGTTCTGGTGTGAGAGCATAGGGAAATACTCTTCGAAGGGGCGCTTGTTGATTGTGATCTCGCCTGATCCTTCAGTTAGCCATGCGTGTGCTACGGCGTTTTTACGTCTGCCGGTAGCGTGTGGTGTAGTTGTAGCTTCGCTCATAATAAATGTTTGCTGTTGTTAAAAGATTACTTAATCTCGAAAGCTTCTGGGTTTTGTGCTGCGTGAGGGTGCTCAGAACCGCAGTAAACACTGAGTTTCTTGACGATAGCATTACCTAGCTTGTTGTGAGGGATCATACCGCGGACAGCTTTCTCAATGAGGAGTTCTGGCTTACGTCTACGTATGGTCTTAGGAGTTTCTACTTTTTGGTTACCTACGTATCCAGTGTAGCTGGTGTAAATTTTCTGTGTCTCTTTGTTACCTGATAGTACAACGCGTTCAGCGTTGATGATGACGACGTGGTCACCAGTGTCTACGTGAGGTGTGAAGATGGGCTTATGCTTACCACGGAGTAAAACTGCAGCTTCGCGAGCTACCTGTCCGAGGATTTTATCTGATGCATCGATGACGTACCACTTACGCTCTACGTCTTGTGCTTTTGCGGAGAATGTTTTCATTATACTAAGTTTTTCTGGTTCCTGTAATTGTTCCCTTAAATCTGAGCCTCTTAGATATAGTCTTAAGTGGCTAATATGAGGTGAAGGGGGGCGCAAGCTATGAAGCAGGTGGCTAACTGTCAATCGAAATCTGGGTTGAAATGTGAATTTCTCGACTTTTTTTAGTATGAAGTGGAAAAAATGTTTGGAAAACCTGCTATCTGGGTAAATTAAGTGTTGCGAATACGTCAGAAATAATGATTATACGAGCGTCTTCCAAAAAACTGGATAGACACCATTAATCAAACAAGGAGTAATTATAGCGGGAAGACCAAAAAAAGGAGCTGGCGCGAGAAAACGCGCATCAGGAAGATCTAAGCCAGTAAGAAGAAAAGGCGGAGGACGTCCCTTCAAGAAGAAGGATGCGGACGATCGTGATGATAAGGCGGTGGAAATCGAGGGTATAGTGAAGGTTGTATTGGCTGGAACTATGTTTAAGGTTGAGTTACCGAGTGGTCATGAGGTTTTGGCGCATATTTCTGGTAAGATGAGAAAGCGGTTCATCCGGCTTGTGGTGGGTGATAGGGTGCGCATGGAAATGTCACCTTATGATACGACTAAGGCTAGGATTACTTTCCGGATAGGGTAGGTGTAGTATGTCTGCTTATTTAAGCATGTATTGATTTAGTAGCGTCATGGTTAGGGTATATGGTTATAGTGGCTGAGGTAATTGTCGTAAGGCTAACCGTTGGTTGGCTGATCGTGGGATTGAGTATGAGTCTATTCAGGTAAGGGATCAGCCTCCGAGTGTGGCTGAGCTGGAGTTAGCTTATGCTAGTCTGGGACTGAAGAGGTTGTTTAATAGTTCTGGTATGGATTACCGGAGTCTGGGTATGAAGGATGTATTGCCTACGTTGAGTGATGCTGAGGCTTTGGGGTTACTGAGTGAGAATGGTAATTTGGTAAAGCGTCCTTTGGTGGTGGGTGCTGATGGTGCTATGAATGGGTTTAAGGAGGCTGAGTGGGAGTCTTTTTTTGCAACTTAGGTTGGTGTTTAGTTTTGTAGTTTTGTAGTTTTGGGGGTTTTGTAGTTTTGTAGTTTTTTTTTGTGTTGTGTTGTGGGTTGATTGAATTTGCTACTTTTTACTAGATGCTTTTGAGTTGTTAGGTTAGAACTGAGTCCATGTCAGCAGAGCAGATTTTCTTAAGTATCCTAATCGTGGTGGTGTTTGCTGCGTTTGTGAAAGAGTGGGTTTCTGCTGAGTTGGTGGCGATAGGTGCATTGATGGGTTGTGTGTTTGCTGGGGTTTTGAGTATGGATGGTGGAGCGTCTAATAATGCGCTGAGTGTTTTTTCTAATCCGGCGCCGATTACGGTGGCGTGTATGTTTATACTGAGTGCTGCTTTGGAGCGCACGGGAGTGATTGATATGTTGGGGGTGTGGTTTGAGAAGTTGGTGGGGACGAGTCCTGTAAAGATGCTGGCGAGTTTGATAGTGATAGTGGCGTTGTTATCTGGGTTTGTGAATAATACGCCTGTTGTGGTGGTTTTCATGCCGATTGTTTTGGCGATATGCCGCAAGCAGGGTTATAAGGCATCTAAGTATCTGATTCCTTTGTCTTATGCTGCGATAGTGGGTGGTACGATGACTATTATTGGGACGTCGACTAATTTGATTGCTTCTGGGATAGCTTCTGAGAAGGGGATGGAGCCGTTTACGATGTTTGAGATTATGCCATTGGGTCTTATTTTTGTGGGTGTAACTTTTGTTTATTTGATGACGGTGGGGCAGAAATTATTACCTGATAGGGTGACATTGGCTACTTTGATTGATAGTAGTGCGAGTAGGGAGTTTATAACTCATGCTTTTGTTAAGAGTGGCTCGCCTTTGATAGGTAAGGCTTATGCTGAGACTGAAATAGGGAAGCTTAAGAAGGTGAGGGTGCTGGAGGTGCTTAGGAATGGTGCGCGTGTGAGGGATCCATTGCCTGAGGTTATGTTTGAGGATGGTGATGAGATTGTTTTTAAGGGTAAGTTGGCGGCTGTGATGGGTGTCTCGAAGGCTGAGGGGATAGATGTGCGTGGGAATGAGAGGTTAGGGCTTGAGGAGATGCGGACTGAGTCAGCGGTGTTGATGGAGGGGATTTTAGGGCCCGATTCATCGCTTGCTGGTAAGAGCTTGAAGGAGTTGAATTTTAGGCAGCGGTTTGGGGTGTTGATATTGGCAGTTCATCGCAGAGGTAGGAACTTGCGGGAGAGGTTTGAGGATGAGAAGTTGGCTTTTGGTGATACGTTGTTGGTGCAGGGGCCTGCAGCGAAGATGCGGAGGTTGTTTGAGGAGAAGGATTTTATTAATTTGAGTGAGCCCAAGCATGTGGAGACTAGGAGTAATAAATCACCGATAGCGATAGGAGCTATATTGTTGTTTATGCTGGTGGGTGCGTTAGGTGGGCCTATTGGATTTGAGGTTCCAGTGGTTCAGACGGCGTTGTTTTGTGCGATGTTGGTGATGTTTACTGGGTGTATTAATCCGCAGGAGGCTTATGAGGCGATAGAGTGGAAGGTGGTGTTTATGATATTTGGGATGTTGGGGGTGGGGCTTGCGATGAGTGAGTCTGGTTTAGCTCAGTTGATAGGGAGTAGTGTGGAGAGTTTTAAGGAGAATCCGCAGTTAGTGCTGTGTTTGGTGTATGTGGTGGCAGCGGTGATGACTGAGTTGATAAGTAATAATGCTGTGGCGGCTTTGTTGACTCCTATAGCGATATCTGTGGCATTGGGGATGGGTGTGGATGCACGGCCGTTTGTGGTGGCTGTGATGTTTGGTTCTTCTGCTAGTTTTTCTACGCCAATTGGTTACCAGACGAATACGTTTGTGTATGGGGCTGGGGGTTATAAGTTTGGTGATTTCTTTAAGGCAGGTTTTCCGTTGGCAGTGCTGATGTGGTTGATAGCGAGTTATGTGATTCCTTTGATATGGCCGTTTGAGGTTTAGGAGAGGATTTCTTTGACGACTCTGGCGGGTTCTACTCCGGTGAGTTTGAAGTCTAGGCCTTGGGTTTTGTATGTTAGGGCATCGTGCTGCATGCCAAGTAGGTGGAGCATGGTGGCGTGGAGGTCGTGCACGGAGACTGGGTCTTTGGCTACGCCGTATCCGAGTTCGTCAGTTTCTCCGTGTGTGATGCCGCCTTTGATGCCGCCGCCTGCGAGGAATATGGAGAATGCTTTGATGTGGTGGTCTCTTCCTGATCCTTGGGCCATGGGGGTGCGACCGAACTCGCCACCCCAGATGATGAGGGTTTCATCGAGCATGCCACGTTGTTTGAGGTCTGTGATGAGTGCTGATGTTCCTTGGTCAACGTGTTTGGCGGTGGCTGCGGTTCCTTTTTTGACTTGTCCGTGGTGGTCCCATCCTCTGTGGTA
The DNA here is from genome assembly GCA_937934595.1 of uncultured Verrucomicrobiales bacterium. Classification (GTDB taxonomy): domain Bacteria; phylum Verrucomicrobiota; class Verrucomicrobiia; order Verrucomicrobiales; family Akkermansiaceae; genus Rubritalea. Next base: position 23,026 of record CALGZA010000089.1, read on the forward strand.
TAGCTGAATGAAGCGGGTTCCTCGTTCTGCGAGTCTTCTGGCTAGAAGGCAGTTAGATGCGAAGCTGCCGTCACCTGGTTTACAGCCGTAGAGGTCTAGAGTTTGTTGTGTTTCGCCTTTGGTGTCCATGAGTTCTGGGATGGCTGTTTGCATTCTGAATGCGAGCTCGTATTGTTCGATTCTGGTGGCGATGTCTCTGTGTTCGGTTCGTTTTGCGTTGATTCCGTTGAGTTGGTTTACGGCGTCGATGACGTTTTTTTGTGATTGGTCTGAGATTCCTGCTGGGTTTTGGACGTAGTGAACGGGAGAACCTGCGGATTGGAATTCGACTCCTTGGAGGTGACCTGGTAGGAAGCCGTTGCTCCATTGGCGAGAGGATATGGGTTGTCCTTGGCCTCCGCCTGCGCTGGTGAGGACGACGTATCCTGGTAGGTTTTGGCTTTCTGATCCGAGTCCGTAGAGTACCCATGAACCCATGGATGGGCGTCCTGGGATGATGGATCCGGTGTTCATGAAGGTGTGTGCGGGATCGTGGTTGATCTGCTCAGTGTGCATGGAGCGGATGACGCAGATGTCATCAGCGTGTTTGGCTATGTGAGGGAAGATTTCTGAGATTTCTGTTTGGCTTTGTCCGTGTTTGTTGAATTTCCATTGTGGGCCCATGCATTTTAGTGCTCGACCTTGGAGCTGGGCGAGTTGTTGTCCTTTGGTGAAGGATGAGGGCATGTCTTGGCGGTGGAGTTTTTCGAGTTCTTTTTTGTAGTCGAAGCTTTCGAGGTGGGATGGACCTCCTGCCATGCAGAGGTGGATGACGCGTTTGATTTTGGGGTTGTAGTGTGGGAGTTTGTCTTTTGAGTCTGATGATTCTGCTGCGTAGAGGCGTGAGAGTGCGAGTGAGCCTATGCCGGCGAGTCCATGGTTGAGAAATGTTCGTCTGTTGATAGCGTTCATGATCTTAGTAGCGTGTGATGGCTTCGTGAAGGTTAAGGATGGTTCTGGCTAGTGATGTAGCTGCGGCGAGTTGTGGAGTGGGGATTTCAGTAGGAGGAGGTGGTGGTGATGCTCCTACGCTGATGAATTTCTGTGCAGCTCTGGGGTCGATGGTGAATCGTTTGAGTTCGTCTTGGTGGAGTTTTGTAAGGATGTTTAGTTCTTCTGTTGTGGGTTGTCTGCTGAGGCAGGTCATCATGGTGCGTTGGACGAGGTTATCGCTATTTTCTTTGAGTAGTTTAGTGGCGAGTGCTCTTGCAGCTTCTGTGAATGTGGGGTCGTTTAGAAGGGTGAGTGCTTGGAGGGGAGTGTTGGCGTCTGGTCTTTCCGTGGAGCATTCTTCTCGTGCTGGTGCGCCGAAGTTTTTGAGCATGGGGTGGAGGAATGTGCGTTGCCAGTGCGTGTATATTCCTCGTCTGTATTGGTTTTCACCTGTGCTTTGTTTGTAGGTTCTTTTAGGGAAGTTGAGGTGGCGGTAGTATCCTTTTGGTTGGTATGGGAATACGCTACGGCCGCCTATTTTGGGGTTGAGGAGTCCTGATACAGCGAGTGCGTTGTCTCTGATGAGTTCTGCGGGTAGGCGGAGCTGGGTTTGTCTGGCTAGGAGGCGGTTGAATGGGTCTTGTTTGATGAATGTTCCGCCTGGTGTGCTGGTTTGTTGGTATGTTTTTGAGAGTACGATGGTGCGTATGAGTTGTTTGATGCTCCAGTTTTTTTTGGTGAATTCGATGGCGAGCCAGTCAAGGAGTTCTGGGTTACTTGGGTATTCTCCTTGGAGTCCGAAGTCGCCGATGCTGTTACTGAGGCCTGATCCGAAGAATTGGCTCCAGAGTTTGTTGACGAATACGCGGGCTGTGAGTGGGTTGTCTGGTGAGGCGATCCATTTAGCTAGGTCTAGGCGTGTGTCGCCGATTTTTTTTCCTTTGGTGAGGAATTCTGGTGGAGCTGGCTGGACGATGGGGCCGTCTTGGTTTGTCCAGTCTCCACGTGGGAGTAGGCGCACGACTCTGCGTTTGGCTGAGATGGTTGTGGGGATGGTTCTGAATTTATGGTTGGAGTGGGATTTTTGGGTGATGAGTTGTTGGATTTGTTTTTGTTGTGTTGTGGTGTGTGGTGTGTGTGTGAGGTGGTGTAGGGTGAGGGTGTTTTTGTTATCTGGGTTTGATTCTGCGTTTGGGGTGTCTACTATTTTGGTGATATTTGGGGTGAGCTTGGAGCGCTCGGCGATGTTTTTTGTGGTGTTGATTCCGAAGCTGTCCCAGAATACGATGCCGTTGTGCTGGGTGAATGTGGCTTGGTGGATGTGTTCAGTGGGTTTTATTTGGAGTGTGGATGCTGGGATTTCGAGGCGTATCCATTTGCCTGTTTCTGGGAGATCACCTATTTTGTGGTATTGGATGCCCCCGGCTTTTTTTCCGTATTGGATGGTGCTTTGGCCCCAGTATGCTCGGCGAGTGATGGGTCCTCCGATGAGCTGGATCATGATGGATGATGGTGGGTTCTTTGGGTCTAGGTATACCCATTTATAGATGGTGCTTTCGCTGTGGATGGAGATGGGGGAGTGGAGTCTGACGAAGTGTTGACCTGTTTCGTTTGCGGTTTGTTTACGCGCATGTGTTCCAGTGTGGACTGGTCCTTGCTCTGGTGTGATGGTTTCTAGTTTTACTGCGTTTTTGTTGGAGGATATTTTTGGTTGTTTTTCGAGTGTTTCGTCGATGAATGGGATGTCTTTGGCTGGTGAGGAGCTACGGAGGTCATTTAGCCAGTTGTTGATGTTGGTTTCGGTTTGTGGTGCGGCTATGAGGTGTTCTTTGATAAGGGTTTGGATTTGGGCTTCAATTTTTTTGTTTTTGGCGATGTTGTCTTGGTCTGGTACTTTGAGGTAGGGGCCGTATCTTTCTCTGTTGTTGACTTTGAGTAGGATGTTTGGTTTGAGGTATTTTTTGATGTCGTCTTGGTATTTTCCGTCACCTGTCCATGCTCCTTTTTCTAGGATGTCTGAGAAGTATGCGGCGAATGAGTAGAAGTCTTTCGCTGTGATGGGGTCGAACTTATGGTCATGGCATTCTGCGCAGGCCATTGTGGATCCTAGGAATGATGCGGATGTGGTGCGTACTCGTTCGGCTTGGTATTTGGCGATGTATTCTTTGTCTTGTATTCCTCCTTCTTGAGACATTTGTCCGAGGCGGTTGTATGATGAGGCGATGCGTTGTGAGGTGGTAGGGTTTGGGAGTAGGTCGCCTGCGATTTGTTCGATGATGAATTGGTCATATGGGAGGTCTTTGTTGAAGGAGTTAATGACGTAGTCGCGGAAGAGTGATACTTCCGAGGATTGGTCACCGTGGTATCCAACTGAGTCTGCGTAGCGGACGGCGTCTAGCCATTTTACAGCCATTCTTTCACCGAAGTGAGGGGATGCGAGAAGTTTATCTGTGGCTGAAGCGACTGCTTGATGTGGGTCTGAGGCGTGAGCTTTTGTGAATGCGGTGACTTCTTCAGGTGTGGGTGGGAGGCCTGTGATGTCGAAGTGTAGTCTGCGTAGTAGGGTGCTGGGGTTAGTAGGATTAGCGAGGGTGAGGCCCTTGCGTTTGAGGTTTTTTGCGACTAGGGAGTCGATGGTGTCTTGATTTTTTCTTTTTGGTGCTTGGTATGCCCAGTGAGGCTCGTATTCGGCGCCTGCTTTGATCCAGTCTGAGAGTAGTTGTTTTTCTTGGTTTGTTAGTTTTTTATGGCTTCTTGGGGGTGGCATGATCTTGGTTTGATCATGGGTGTATATGAGGTCAATGAGTGGGCTTTTTTCTGGGTGACCTGGTATGATGGCTTTGCCTTTGATGGCTTCTTCTCTGATGTCTAGACGGAGTCCTTCTTCACGGGTTTCTGGGTCTGGTCCGTGACAGAAGAAGCATTTGTCTGAGAGGATGGGGCGGATGTCTCGGTTGTAGCTGATGTCTTCTTGTATAGATGGAGCGGTGTTTTTTTTAGGTTCTGGCTTGGCGCTGGTGAATTGTGGCAGGGCGAGGATAGAGACTGTTGCGATGGCCGAGAATGTGATGATTTTTGCAATTTTTTTCATGATGCGACAAGCTGTGAGCTCTTTGAGTGATACGTAAGTATAAATTAGTTCTTACATGTGGTTTTGTCCAAGTAAAATGTGATAAATGGTGGTTGAATTTTGGTTATATTTGTCCGCAGGCGAGGTTTTGGTTCATTTCGAGTGCTGGGTTTTCTTCTGAGGATTCACCGACGGTGACTGCAGGGACACCAGCGACTGTGGTGTGAGGGGCTACGTTGTCTAGGACGACGCTGCCTGCGCCTATTTTAGCACCACGGCCAATTTCTACACGGCCTAGGATTTTAGCTCCAGCGCCGATGAGAACACCTGAGCGGATGATGGGGTGGCGGTTACCTTCTTGTTTACCTGTTCCTCCTAGTGTGACTTCGTGTAGAATGGATACGTAGTCTTCTACGATGGCGGTTTCTCCCATGACGATGCTGGTGGCGTGGTCTAGAAGGATTCCGCAACCGACTTGTGCGGCTGGGTGGATGTCTACACCGAAGACTTCGCTGCTGATGCTTTGGAAGTAGAGGGCGAGTGATTTTCTGTTATTTTTCCAGAGGTGGTGAGAGATGCGGTAGGTGGTGATGGCGAGGAATCCTTTGAAGAAGAGCATGGGTTCTAGCAGGTTTTGGCATGCTGGATCACGTTCTACGATGGCTTGCATGTCTGCGGTGGCGCTGGATGCTATCTGAGCGTCAGCAGTGAAGATTTCTAGGAGGAGAGGCATAAGCTCTTCTCTGCCCATGTCTTCTCTGGAGAGTTTACGAGCTAGGCGCGCGGCGAGTGCGGTGTTCATGCATTCTCGTTCGAGGATGACGTCTGAGAGGAGTGATAAGAGCTGCGGTTCTGATTTGGCGAGGTGTGTGGCTTGGAGTTTGATGGATATCCAGCTTTTTTCTAGGTCCACTTGTTTTTTATGACAGAGATTGAAGCTATTAGGGTTAGAGTTATTGTCCATGATGTGGTTGATTAGTGGAAGTGAAAATTTCCCAGAAATTAGAATATGCTTGTAGGGCGACTGTGCAGTTGGCGCGCAGTTCTGATAGCATACTTAGGTTAGAAGAGATAGCACAACGTGAGAAAGTGTCATCGAATTTTCTTGTTCAGATACTGAATGCGTTGCGATCCGCTGGAATTATTCAGAGCAAGCGAGGTAAGCATGGGGGGTATTTCATGGAGCGTAATCCTGAGGATATTAGTTTGTATGAAATTATTAAGGCTGTGAATTCTGGGGTAGTGGCTGATGTGACAGTTAAGGATGGGGAGTCAGCTCAGTCGGTAGCTAGTTTGTGGATCAAGATTAGTAGTGAAATAGATGATTTGCTGAAGAAGACATCACTTCAGGATATGATGGGGAATGAGGATACTTACATGTATTATATTTAGTATAGAGAGGGGTAGGAGTATGCTATTTATCTTTGTAGTGCTGTTGGATGCTAATCTTCTGTGAGGGGGGTGGATTTTTCGATGTTGTTTAGTTCGTTTTGGATATTGATACGGGCTTGTTTTTCCCATTTGTTTTTGGCGTGGTTGGTGAGGTATATATTATCTCTTAGAAGGAATTTTTTGAGAACACGTGTGCGGCCTTCGGCGTAGTTTATGGTGCCTACCCAGCTGTATTCGTTGCGGATATTTTGGGAGTATTTGAGGTATTGCTCGGGTGTGGCTCCTAGTATTGAAAGGTCTATATCACACATGATCTGTTCTGCTTTGATTGCTGAGATGGCGTGATGTGCTGTGGATAGTATGAGTGCGTTACACTTTGATGTGAGTGGGTGGCCTCTGAGGTAGTATGAGGTGAGGGCTGCGCTGGACTCTTCGTTGTCATTGCGTTCTGTTTCGTAGATGATGTCATGGAACCAGATGGCGAGCTCTATGATGTCTCTCTGGGTTCTGGAGGGAAGGGGAGTCCAGTGGTCTAATTTTAGAAGGCAGTCTTCGATGTGGGAGAGATTGTGGTAGTGGCGGTCTGGCTCGGAGTATAGTACGAGGAAGTTTTCCCAGAGGATGTGTGGGTTTGGGATGGTGGTTCTGGTGCTGAATTTAATCCAGCGTTCTTGTAGGTGAAGATAATCTGGCATCTTTGATTTATGCTATCAGATTTATCCTCCGGCTGCGATATTAATGATTTCGATTTGGTCGTTTTCTTTGATGTGAGTGGATTTGTATTCTCTGGGGAAGATTGCTGATTTGTTGAGTTCAATGACGACTGGTTTACCGGCGAGTTCTAGTGTCTCGAGGAGGTGAATGAGAGATGGGTGGTTATGGTCTGTGGGTATGTTGAGTTCCTGTTTTTTGCCGTTGATTATGAGGTTCATCGCTCTTTTTTATTGGTTAAGTATGGCTTTATCCCAGTCTTTCCAGACGGGCTCGTATCCTTGGGTGTGGAGTAGATTTGCGATGCTGGCTGGGGATCTGGTATCGTCGATAGTGAATTGTTCTGTTGCTTTTTGGCAGGGGGATCTGTCTGAATCTTGGATTTCTACGCGTTTTCCTTTGACGGTAAGGTGGAGGTCATTGTTTCCGGCGCCTGTGTATCCGCCGGGTTCGGTCTGTGAGCCGGCTGACATATGGGTGATGCCTAGGGGTATGAGTGAGTTTCTGAGTGATGCTGGTTCACGTGTGCTGAGGACGATGTTGACCTGGGGGAAGCAGATGCGAAATGCGAAGATGAGCTGGACGAGTGCTTTATCGTCTAGGAAGAGGTCTGGATTTGGGGTGTATTGGTAATTTCCTGCGTAGGGTCGCATGCGCGGGAAGGCGACTGAGAATGATGCTTTCCAGCAGTGTTTGTAGAGGTATTCTAGGTGTGCGGCGATGGCTGTGGCTTCTTGTCTCCAGGGTGCTAGTCCGAATAGTGCTCCGATGCCGATGCGACGGAATCCACCTGCGTAGGCACGTTCTGGGCATTCGAGTCGCCAGTCGAAATTTTTCTTAGGGCCGGCTGTGTGGAGTTTTGCGTAGGCATCGCGGACGTATGTTTCTTGGTAGACGATGAGTCCTTCTGCTCCGTGGTTGACGAGTTCACCGTATTGGTGGTCTTTCATGGGGCCGACTTCGATGGCGATGGTGGGGATGAATGATTTGATGGCATCGATGCATTGCTGGAGGTATCCTTCGGAGACGAATTTGGGGTGTTCACCGGCGACGAGTAGGATGCTTCTGAAACCGAGGTTGTAGAGGTGGCGTGCTTCAGTGACGACTTGGTCGATGGTTAGGGTGGTTCTGAGAATGGGGTTGTCTCTGGAGAATCCGCAGTAGGAGCAGTTGTTGACGCATTCGTTAGATACGTAGAGTGGCGCGAATAGGCGCATTGTTTTGCCGAAGTTCTGCTGTGTGAGGATTTGGCTTTTTTTAGCCATTGCTTCTAGTTTTTGGTTATTTACTGGGGCAATGAGCTGTTCAAATTTCCTGAGTAGTGGAGATTTGTGATGGGATAGTTGGTTGAATGTATCTACGAATGACATGTTTTGTGTAGGTGATTCAATGGCCTATGAGTGAGAGATTGTCAATGTGGATGGTGGGATTTAGAATTTAGAATTTAGAATTTAGAATTTGGAATTTGGAATTTGGAATTTGGGATTTGGGATTTGGGATTTTGTGTTCTGAGTTGTGGAGTTGTGATTCTATCTAGATCAGCTTGGTTAATTGTGTTAGTTTTGACACTTTTTTTGTCATTACATTATATGATGTTCAGGCAAACTAGGGTTAGAGTTATTAGCATAAGTGATTTATGTTGTTGTCTGATGTTGTCTGATGTTGTCTGATGTTGGGTGAATGAGGCCCGTCATTAATCTAGTCCGTGTAGATGGTGGGAGGGTGGTGTTTTTCTATTTGGTGGTGGGTGTGTTATACCATTTTCCCAGTTATTCTGGGTTGATAGTAGTTTTAATACATTTGGGACTAGCAGCAGAGCTGATTTTTTTGAAGTGCACAACAATTTATCAAGATTAGCTACGTTATTAGTCAGTTGTATAGTCCACTATTCGCTTTCCTCTTGCTTTGCTCCTCTTGCTATCTTGTTGTGCTATCAATCCATTCTAACAGTTCAAATGGTATTATGTGTTTTGGATGACGATTTTGCCCATTGCTTTTCCGCTTTCCATGAGTGCGTGTGCTTGACCAGCTTGTTCAAGGGTGAATGGGGTTTCGTCGATGACTGGGGTGAGGGCGCCTGCTTCGGAGATTTTAGCGAGGTCTTGGAGGATTTGTGCGTGTGTTTCTCTTTTGAAGTTGTGGAGCATAGGGATGAGCATGAATACGACGTGGATTGATAGTCCTTTGAAGTGAGCGACTGTTAGGTCTAGTTCACACATTGAGACTGTGGTGACGACGTGGCCATTTAGGGCGGCGGCGTCGAATGATTTTGTCATGTTGGCTCCACCTACTGAGTCGTAAACGACGTCAAAGCCAGCTCCGTCGGTGTGTGTGGCGACGTAATCTTCTACGGGTGTTTCTTTGTAGTTAATTCCTGTGGCTCCGAGTTTCTCGATGAGTTCGATTTGTTTATCTCCACCTCCAGTTGCGTAGACGTCGGCACCGAAGTGGATGGCGAGTTGGAGTGCGATGTGTCCGACTCCTCCTGAGCCACCGTGGACGAGGACCTTCTGGCCTGGCTTGACTCCTGCTCTTGTGAGTCCTTCGTATGCGGTGATGGCAACTAGGGGGAGAGCTGCTGCTTCTTTTAGGGATAGGTTGGTTGGTTTGTTTGCGATGAGTTTGCTGTCAGCGACTATGTATTCTGCTAGTGAACCAGGTAGTTCTGCGAGTCCGCCGGCGCAGCCGTAGACTTCGTCTCCGATGGAGAAGTTGGTGACGCCTTCACCGAGGGCTTCGATGGTTCCTGCGAAGTCCATTCCTAGGATGGCTGGTGTGTCTGGTGATAGGGGTAGGTCTTTGCCCATGGTGCGGATCATGGTGTCCACGGTGTTCACGCTGGATGCGGCTATTTTGATTAGGACCTCACCTGATTTTGGGGTGGGTGTTTCGATGTCAGAGGCTTCGAAGATGGAGTCTTGACCGTATTGGTTGATTAGCATTGCTTTCATAGATGGTGTATTTATTGCTTGGGTTGGTGGGTACGTCAAGTGTGGGGGTGGAAGAGTGAGTTGTGGAGTTGTGGGGTTGTGGAGTTTTGGAGTTTTGGAGTTTTGGAGTTTTGGGGTTGTGGAGTTTTGGGGTTGTGGAGTTTTGGGGTTGTGGGGTTGTGGGGTTGTTTTGATTTTTTCTTGCAGAGATATGTGGAACTTGTAGCTTTATGTTATATTATAATTTTTTTATGCCCGCCCGAAAAATAGCTAAGAAGAAAACTGCCCAGAAGGTTGCAAAAAACATATCCTTTGAGGAATCCCTCTGGGAAACCGCCACTAAGCTCCGGGGCTCCGTCGAGTCGTCCGAATACAAGCACGTCGTCCTCTCGCTGATCTTCCTCAAGTTCGTCTCCGACAAGTTCGAGGAGCGCCGTGCTGAGCTGATCGCCGAGGGCAAGGATGACTACCTCGACATGGTCGAGTTCTACACGATGCAGAATGTCTTCTACCTGCCGGAGACTTCCCGCTGGTCCTACATCCAGCAGCATGCCAAGCAGGGCGACATCGCGATCAAGATCGACTCCGCCCTCACCGCGGTGGAGAAGAGCAATGCCTCACTCAAGGGCGCGCTGCCGGACAACTACTTCTCCCGCCTAGGGCTGGATGGCAGCAAACTCTCCGCCCTCATCGATGC
>CALGZA010000090.1 GCA_937934595.1 uncultured Verrucomicrobiales bacterium
CCACACCCCACACCCCAAAGGCCTGTCACGCTTCCTGCTTTCATGCCATCTCACAACGCGTGTAATGCCACGCATCGGGCGAATGGGCTTGGGATGTTTTTTGAGGGGTGTGAGGAACGAATTTATAAAAAAGTGCTTGGAGGGTGTGGGTGAGATGATTTAAGAAGGGGGTATGAATATTGAAATAGTTTACTGAGGTATGTGAAATTACCTACCTAGTGCGGTTAGTTTAGCTGCAGAGTTAAGGGAGCGTTTTGCTGTGGAGTGTATATTGGTGGAGGGTAGTGGAGGTGTTTTTACGGTGACTGTGGATGGTAGATTGGTTTATGATAAGAAGGAGACAGGGCGTTTTCCGGAGAAGGGGGAGGTGACTGGATTACTGGGAGGGTGATTTGGTTAGTTGGTTTATTCTTTGGTCCAGATTCTGGTGTTTAGGTTCATGGCTTCGACTATGTTGAAGAAGTAGGTGATTTCTTTAGTGATTCGTTCTATTTGGAGTCTATTTAGTGTTGATTGTTTGATGTTTGGTTCAAAGTGGTTGTGATTTTTTGGGATGGTGATGCAGATGCTGGAGTTTCTGAGTGATAGGATGATTTTTGTTCCGTATATTGCTCTGAGTTTGAGTATGCGAGATTGCATGTCAGGTGTGAGGAGGTAGCGTGCTTGCTGGTCATCTCCGGCGTTTACTTTGAAGTATTTTTCGAACTCGGGGTCTTCCATGCGGATGTTCGAAGAGCTCATGCTTTGGAAGGTTTTACTGAGCCAGCCTATTATGGGGATGGATTCGTTGTCTGGCTTGATGGTGACCCAGGTGTTGAAGTCCTTGTGGTAGTCTGCTGTGAACATGACGCCTTTGAAGATGTCGTGCCAGTGAGTGGTGGTGTTACCGTTGCTGTCTGTGGTGGTGGTTTTGTATTCGGCGTGGATTTCTGCGAAGTTGATGTATGTGGCGCCTATTTTGGCTTCGAAGAAGTCTTCGGAGTGGTATCTGTCAATGTTTGTTCTGTAGTGTCCTGTGTTTTTGAATGTTTGTTTTGGGATGCCTTGGTATGGTTGATATTTTGTGCTGGGTTCTATTTTTTCGGCAATATGGCGAACTATTCTGTTTTTGAAGTTAGAGTGAAATGTTTTAATTGCTTGCGAGGAGTAGTATTTATAGATGGAAAATGCTACAAAGATGCCCAGAGTGGTGATGATTAGGATGATGGGTATTTGTTGTGAGGCTGCAATGGCGATGATGAAGCTTGAAATAGCAATGAAAAATGCGATGACTGTGGCTTGTTTTTGTTTTTGAAGTGCTGTTTTGCGCAGGGGTTCAATTTGATTTAGTGCAGGTTTGATTTGGTCGTATATTTGATTATAGTGTAACATTGTTTCTTTCTGATTTGTTGGTGGAGAAGAAGTCGGCAGTTTTTTGTTTGTGTATGGATGCGATGATGTTTGATGGGAAGGTTTCTATGAGGTTGTTTCTTTGCAGGGTTGCTGCGTTGTATGATCTTCTTGATGCTGCTATTTGCGCTTCTATTTCTGTGAGGTTACGTTGTAGGTTAAGGAATTGTTTGTTTGCTTTGAGGTCTGGGTATTGTTCTGAGATGGCGATGATTTGTGGTGTTTGTAGTGAGATGCGTTCTTCGTTTTGGAAGCGTTCAGGGCTTTGGCTGGGAGCGTTTTGTGCAGCTTGTCTGGCATTGGTTATGGATAGGAGGATGTCGGATTCGTGTTTGGCGTATCCTTTGACTGTGGCGACTAGTTGTGGGATGAGGTCCCAGCGTTTTTTGAGTTGGATATCGATTCCGCTGAATGTTTGTTTGGTTTTGTTTTTTAGGCTAATGAGTTTGTTGTAGGTTGCTATCCAGTAGATGAGTAGGATGGCGAGGAAAAGGATAGATGCTTTTAGTATTGCAGGCATGGGTATATGGTGGCAAATGTGTAGAGTAGGAGCTAGTATAAAAGCTTATTTTGATTGTAATGCTGGGGGTGGTTGTTTGGAGATAAAAGTGTTGCTGTTTGTATTTGAGTGGGCATGGTGTTTGGATGGCTAGGGAGTATCAGATAAAGAAGCGTGACGGGGGACCAACTAAGTCAGGGATTGATTATGCTGCGGAGCTTAATGAGCAGCAGTATGCTGCTGTGAGTTCTGATCCTGGTGCGTCGTTGGTGATAGCTGGTGCTGGTTCTGGTAAGACGAGGACGCTGACTTATAGGGTGGCGTATTTGTTGGATCAGGGTGTGGAGGCGCGGAATATTTTGTTGCTGACGTTTACGAATAAGGCTTCTAAGGAGATGCTTGATAGGGTGAGGGAGTTGATACCAGGTGATGTGAGTGACTTATGGGGGGGGACGTTTCATTCGATAGGTAATAGGATACTGAGGCGGCATGCGGATGAGCTGGGTTTTGACCGTAGTTTTTCTATACTGGATAGGGATGATCAGAAGGCTTTATTGAAGACGGTGATAAAGGGGGTGGCAGTGGATGTGAAGGATAGGCGGTTTCCAAAGCCTGATTTGTTGTTGTCTATTTTTAGTTTGGTTTTGAATACTCAGGAGAGCTTGGAGGATGTTCTTTATTATCGTTATGATTATTTGAATGAGTGGTTGCCTGAGATAGAGAAGATTTATTCTGGTTATCTTGGGAAGAAGAAGGAGACGAATTCGATGGATTTTGATGATTTGTTGGTTTTGCTGTTGAAGCTATTGAAGGAGAATGAGGATATAAGGGAGTTGTATCAGCGTAAGTTTAAGTATGTGCTTGTGGATGAGTATCAGGATACGAATATGGTGCAGTGTGAGATAGTTGATTTGTTGGTGGGTAAGAGTAAGAACTTGATGGTTGTGGGTGATGATGCGCAGTCTATTTATTCATGGAGGGGTGCGGATATGGAGAATATTTTGAAGTTTCATGTACGTTATCCTGATGCGATTACGTATAAGATTGAGACGAATTACCGTAGTCAGCCTGAGATATTAGAGTTATCAAATGCGGCTATTTCTGCGAATACTGAGCAGATAGAGAAGAAGCTAACGGCATCTAGGAAAGGTGGAGAGATGGTTCCTGCTTTGTTGGCGCTTTCTGATCCTAGGGCTCAGGCTGATTTTGTTGCGCAGCGAGTTCAGGAGCTTGTAGATGAGGGGATAGAGGAGGAGGAGATAGCGGTTTTGTATAGGGCACATTATCAGAGTATGGAGGTGCAGATGGAGTTTACATCTAGGATGATTCCTTTTCAGATTACTTCTGGGTTACGTTTTTTTGAGCAGGCACATGTGAAGGATGTGAGTAGTTATATACGGTTTGTAGTGAACCGGCGGGATGAGGTTAGTTTTAAGCGTATGGTTTTGATGTTGCCTGGTGTGGGTGATGCTAGTGCTGAGAAGTTGTGGAGGGGGTGGTTGTCTAGTGATGCTGCTCAGGGTGAGGGCTTACCGCATTCGTTTTCTGATGTTTTGCTGGGGATGAAGGTTCCTGCTAAGGCTAAGGTGTACTGGGAGCAGATGTGTTATACGCTTGATGAGTTGGTGGTGAATGATGGTGAGGGGTCTAAGTTTGCTGCACCTGCGGATATGATTTATAGTATTCTTGAGGGTGTGTATGAGGAGTATATGAAGAATGCTTTTGATAACTATGAGAATAGGAAGCAGGATATAGGTCAGTTACAGACGTATGCGACTCAGTATAGTGATGTGATGGAGTTTTTGGCTCAGCTGTCTTTGATGAGTAATGTGGATGGTGATCCTTCAAAGCAGAAGCAGGAGGAGCAGAAGGGGGTGACATTGTCTAGTATTCATCAGGCTAAGGGGCTGGAGTGGAAGGTGGTTTTTTTGGTTTGGTTAGCTGATGGGATGTTTCCGAATGGTAAGATATTAGAGGCTGATGATAATAAGATGTTAGAGGAGGAAAGGCGGTTGTTTTATGTGGCGCTTACTAGGGCTAAAGATCAGTTGTATTTATCTTATCCGATGATGAATCCGAGGAGTTATAGTGGGGATGTGTTTCAGAATCCTTCGCGATTTTTGGATGATTTTTCTGCGGAGTTAGTGGATGAGTGGAAGGTTAGTGGTTGGTAGTTTTTTTGAGTTTCTTAAATTTTGGGTCTGTTAGGGTTTTTAGGAATGCTATGAGGGCTGCTTTGTCTTGCTTGGTGAGTTGTAGTCCTTTGTTTCCGTGTTTTGAGAGATTTGGGTCTAGGTTTGGTGTTTTGGTGTGAGTGTGGTTGTAGTGGTCGATGACTTCTTCTAGTGTTTTTAGTCTGCCGTCATGCATGTATGGTGCTGTTAGGGCGATGTTACGAAGGCTGGGTGTTATGAATTTAGATATGTCAGTTTGTTTTCCTGTGATGCGGTGAAGTCCTGAGTCGTTAGGGCTTGGCAGTCCGGTATCGTGTGGTGAGTGGTCTGTGAAGAAGGGGCCAGAGTGGCAGTGGAAGCAGTCAGCGCCACGTTTGCGTGTGCGTGGGTCGTTTTCTGTGAAGAATAGCTTGAGGCCTCGTTGTTCTTGTTCTGTTAGGGAGGTTTTTCCTTTGGTGGCTTGATCGAATTTTGAGTTTAGTGAGGTGAGGGTGAGGAGGTGGGCTTCGAGTGCGAGAGCTATTTTTTCTGGGGTTATTTTGTTAGATCCGAATGCTTTTTTGAATAGTGGCTGGAGGTTTTTTATTTTGTAAGGGAGTATGGTAAGGTCTTGGTGCATTTCTGATTTGTTTGTGATGGTGGAGATTATTTGTTCTCGGAGTGATTTTGCGCGTCCGTCCCAGAAGAAGTTTGTTTTCCATGCTAGGTTTTGAAGTGGCATGGAGTTACGCAGGCCTGTGGTGTTGTGGATGCCGATTGATTTTTGTCTGGGGTCGCTGAGGGCGTGGTTGCTTAGGTGGCATGAGGCGCAGGAGATGGTGTTGTTTTTTGATAGTCGGGTGTCTTGGAATAAGGTTTTTCCGAGTGTGACGCGATCTATGGTAAGTGGGTTGTCTCTGGGGAGATCTGGGATGGGGATGTTTTTTGGTATGGTGAATGGGTATGGTTTAAATGTTTTTGGCATGTAGAGAGGGGGTGTGTGTTTCTTGTTGTTTTTTTTGTTAGGGGTGTTTTTGAAATTGCTAAGGCTGAAGCTTTTTTTGAGGTTGGTGTGGATTTTGGGGGCGATGGTGTCTTTAGATACTGAGTGGCTGATGTGTCCGTCTGTTAGGAAGTGGATGGGTGATGGGGAGTTTATTAGGGACTGGATGTTGAGGTTGAGTGTGGTGGATGCGTTTTTTTTGAGGTTTAGTGGGTGAGATATTTTGATATGGGTGAGGTATTTGTTATTTGCTAGGTGGTAGACGAAGCCTTTTTTAGTGGGTGGTTTTTGGTTGTTGATGAGTTGATGGCCTTCTATGGCTAGGAAGATGTAGCCTTCTGACCAGTTCCAGTGGAGGTTGCGGAGGTTGCTGAGGGGGTGGGTAGCGGGGTATTTGGATGGGTCTAGGTGATTTGTTTTTTTATCTAGTCCGATGTGGAAGTGGATGGCTTGGTATTCTGCTGGGGGGATGTTGTTTAGACTGAAGTGGGTGTTTTTTTTGAGGTCTATGTATGCGTGTTGGTTGTGAAGTGTGATGAGGGTTCCGTCTGTTTTTTCTAATTTAAACCCTGAGAGGATGTAGCTGATTCTTGTGAATGAGTGTGTTTCTGAGCTTGCTGTTTTGTATCTGAAGGAGTCAAGGTGTATGGGGTGATTTTCATAGTGATGATTTACCGATACGCTGAGCTGAGCGGATTTGGCTACAGTGTGTATGATTAGGTATGCGATGATGAGGCGAAGCATAGTAGCGATTTAGGGGGCTACGTTGATTAATGAGGAGTTAAATGAGCGGGTGGCGTTTCCTGCAGGTACGTTTGTGAAGGTGATGTTGGCGGTTGTGTATGTGGGGGATTTAGGGCTGATAGAGCATTTTATCCAGTATCTATCTGATGCATCTGATTGGTTTTGGCGACCGATTATGGTGGCGTTTACTCCGTCTATGGTGATGCTGGTGGGCATGAGGTTGACATTTTGAGGCGGGCTTGATGGGCCTACGGAGATAGGTAGCTCGATGTAGAGGATGTCTTGGTTTGTGTTTGGTGGTGTGCTGTATCCTCCGCCGAGCATTGTGTCTTTGGCACGCAGGTGGTCGTAGATGGTTTGTTCAGCTGCGCTGAGAGAGTTTAGGTCGATGGGTGATTGTTCGTTTTTGTCTGTGCTTATGTTGTAGAAGAGGAACTGTGGAGTGTCTGTGGTGCCGAACGGGTCTGCGATGATGATGAGTTTGTAGTCAGGGAAGTCATCTGAGATGATGGCTCTGCCGTTTGTGGTGGGAGATCCGAATTGTTCTATGACGACGCAGCGGTCTTCTGTGTCTGTTCCTTTGAATATGGGGACGAGGCTTTTAGAGTCGATGGTGGTGCCTGCCGTGGCGGCAGCAGGGCTGATTCCTGCGAGTTCTAGAATGGTGGAGAAGAGGTCTACGCAGTGAACGAGTTTGTCTGATGTTCCTGAGATTTTTATATCTGGCCCTGCTGCGAATAGAGGTACGTGGGTTCCTCCTTCGAAGAGAGATCCTTTGGAGTGGGTGGAGTCAAAGGGGGCTTGGATGACTTGGCCTGGGGTGCCGTTGTCACCGATGATGATGATATTGGTAGTGGCTAGGTCTACTGAGTTTAGGAGTCTGCCTATTTCGGTGTCTAGCGCTTGGAGTGCGGCTTGGTAGGCTGATTTTCTGTTTGTTCCTGTGACTGCGCCATTTGTTTCTGGGTAGGTGGGGTATGTTTCAAGTGGGTTTCCGTTTGTTCCGTTTGGTGGGTTATGGAATGGTGTGTGTGGAGCGTTGAAGCCGACCCAGACGAACCATGGATTGCTACCTTGGGCGTTGATGAATGCGGATGCGTCGTTGACTTGGTCTGTGGTTGTGTAGGTTGATGTATTGTCTGTTGTGATGCCGTTTATTGTTTTACTCCAGTTTGTGTATGAGGTGACTCCTCCGCCTAGGATTCCGCGGAATTCTGGCCATCCGCCATTAGTGGCAGGCCCTGTGGCTCCGCTACCGAGGTGCCATTTACCGAAGGTGGCGAGGTTGTATGGTGAGGCTTGGTTGGCGAATGCTTCTGGTAGAGCTAGTTCTGATGCTTGTAGGGTGTTGTTAGTGGTGGGGTTACCGATGCCGGTGCGGAATGGGTGTCTGCCGGTGATGATACTGCCACGTGTGACTGAGCATGTGGGTTGCGCGTATGCGTTGGTGAACCTGACTCCGTTGTTGATGAGTGTCTGGAGGTTTGGCATGGGGGCGTAGCTGAGTGAGGGGTCTGTGGAGGTGTTATCAAAGACACTGGCATCGATACCCCAGTCGTCTACGATGAGGAGGAGGATGTTATTTTGTGCGGGTGGGGTGGTATTGGTGAATGAGAATCCTTCGCTGTCGAAGTTAGAGAGCTCGGTGCGTTTGAGGCGGAAGAATTTTTTATCTGTGTTGGGTATGATGTTAGCTGCTGTGAAGCTTAGCATGTTAGTGGTTGGTTTTACATCGGTTTGTTCATCGATCCATGAGCCGTCTTCTAGTGTGGTGGATGACTGGACGTTATAGGTGCCTCCTTCAATGGTGCTCCATGTGAGGGTGATGTTGTCGTTTTCTGGTGTAATGTTTTGATTTTCTTCTTTGTGCTCAGGTCCTCCTTCGAAGTTGATGGTGACATTTTCTGTGATGTTGTTAACGACTGATCCGGTGGGGTTACCGTAGTATTGTCTGGCGAGGGAGTATGGGAAGACTGGGGTTCCGTTTTGATCGATGGTGATGAAGTATGCGTATGTTCCGGTGGGGAATTCTGGTGTGATGCATGTTCTGCCATTGTATAGGTCTAGGTCACCTGCGGCGGTGAACTCGTAGTCTTCGACGTAGTGCCCGAGGGTGTGTGTGGCGGAGACAGGTGGTCCGTGTTCGTTGTTGTTTAGTGTGGTGGATCTGTTAGAGAAGTCTGCGGCCCACTGTGGGAGTGAGTTTCTGATGGTGATGTTTCGTTTGGCGTATCCGGAGAGCATTCTGCGGACGTTGCTGGAGGAGTTGTTAGGGTCTGAGTATCCGTATGGTCCGTAGACTGGGAAGCCGTCTGCTGCCCAGCCTAGGATGGGTGAGTGCTTGGGAGTGGCTGAGGGGTTTTCGGTGTAGGTGTTAGTGGTTTCATTGTAGTCGACGCTGTCTCCTAGCTGGTGACGAAGTGCTGGTGAGCTGGCGTGGTAGTGGTATGTGTTACGTGCTTGGTGAGCGTTAGCGGCATCAAATGTGATGCTTTCATTGACGTATGCGTCGCGGTTCCAGATTTGGTCTCCGTTGAATGAGGAATTAGGCGTGGCGTCTGAGGAGTTGGCATTTGAGTATGAAAATGCGTCTAGGCAGTTGAACATGGCGACTCCGTTGACGTAGTATCCTGCTGCTCCGAGAGTGGTAGGAGATTTGTTAGTGGCTACAGTGGGTGTTCTGGGGATGCGGTAGATGGTGTTGGTGTTTGATGGGTAGTTGGGGAAGAGGTTGTTTTTGTTGGCATCGAGGTACCATGGTCCCATGACGTGTGATGCGAGTCCTGTTGTGCGAATGTATACCCAGTTTGTGGAAGATGAGATTTCATGGATGCCTGCGTATGTTGCAGGGATTTGTGTTCCTACTCCTCGGCTCCAGGTGGTGACTTTGTTTAGTGCATTTTGGTCTTCTTTGGTTTCGAAGATGCGTGCGTATTGGTTTGAGTTGGTAGTGAACCATGAGCTGAGTTGAGGGTCGGCTATTAATGAGGAGATGAGGGAGATGTAGATGAGGATTGTTTTCATGAGTGGATTTAACTGTTGATTGTGAGTGAAGTTGCCTATTTTTTTATGTGCGGTTGATTTTCTTTTGGATTATCTGGGTGATGGTTTTCAGTAAGAGTGCCCAAATGTATGTTATTATGACGAATATTATGCAGAGGTAAATGGATTTCCACCAAGTGGGGTTAGTTTCTGCGTATTGTATGAGTGGTTTTCTGAGGTATCCGTTGCAGAGGAATAGGTAGATGGAGAGTTTTCCGGTGGTGATGAGGAAGCTGTCTATGAGGTTTATTTTTTTAGTGAGGCGTGAAGCGTATCTGAGGGATGAGATGAGGATGATAGTGGCTGTGAGGTGGGTAAGGATCCAGAGTGATGGGTGGAAATTACCTAGGATGAAAATGATGGTGGATGCGGCGAGGATGGTTATGGCTGTTGTTTTATGGATGGTATGTTTCTTAAGTTCTGCCATGAGGATGCCAAGAGCGCAGACGTCTAGGTGGCCGATTATGGTGTGGTTGATGCTGATGGATAGGCGTTTATCAAGTGTTTCAGCTAGAAGCCATTCGATGATGAGGGATGAGATGATGATGGTGATGAGGAATGGTTTCTGAGGCCATTTTTTTTGTTTTATGATGAGTGGTGCGATGAGGTAGAACTGTACGATGACGCCGATGAACCACCATGGGCCGATGGGCTTGTAGATGAGTTCTGGGATGAAGTTAGATATTCCTGATATCTGGAAGAGGAGGTGTTTTATGTGGGTTTGTATGGTGAGAGAGAATCCAGATCTGATGCTTTCGTAGATGAGGAATCCGATAGCGGCTGTGATGACGGCTGGGTAGAGTGCTAGGAGTCTTTTGGTGACGAATGATAGCCAGGTTGTGTTTTGTTTTTGATATTTGATGGTAAGGCCGTAGCCGCTGAGGAAGAAGAATACGGGGACGCCGTAGTGACCTAGGTAGGTGGAGATGATTCTGATGGCATCGAGTGGAGTGTTCCAGAGTGAGTCTGTGAAGAGTTTGACTTTGTGAGGAGAGAAGTGGAATTCATTTTCTCCTGGGGAGTTCATGACCCAGTGGAGGAAGTTGTGTGTGATGATGAGGAGGATGGCAAATGCGCGGAGGCGGTTTGTTTCTTTGATGCTTATTTCATCCCATAGGTAGGTTGATTTATGCATGGTTATCTAATTGAGTGATTTGATCCATGTTAGCATTTTTGTTTCAAGAGTCTTGGTGAGAGTTTGTTTATTAGGGATGTTTTTTGGTAGGTCATGGCCTATCCAGAGGACGGCTGTGTGGGTTTTCGATGATATGATGATCCAAGCATGTTTGTAAGCGAATGCGGTTCGTTGAATGATGCGTTGGCTGTTTGATGATTTGGTCAGCATTTTGAGGCAGTTTAGCGCTGCTCCTGTAGATGCGGTGTCTTTTTGGTAATGTTGGTGGGTGAAGAGGTTGTTATTTGATGTGCTGGATATGTTTTCCACGAAGTATGATTCTGCGCGGGTTCCGTTGTTTTGGATGATTGAGTATGCGTTTGCGAGTTGAAGCGGTGTTGCGTATATGTCACCTCGGAATAGGTCGTGTGGTTTTTTTGATGGTTTGTGGGTGATTCCGAATCTTTTGCAGTAGCCGAGGAGTTCTGATGCGCCGATTTGTTGGCCTGTGATGACGGGTTGGTCAGTGAGGGGGATTTTACCTCTGTCTAGAGTGGCTAGGTAGAGGAAGGGGGTGAATGCTTTTCCGAGTAGTTGCTTGCTGTCGAGGGCGCGGTTGTATGGGTATTTATTGTAGTCTGCTCCACCGATGATGGAGCGTATGGCGCCGGTTTTATTTTCTAGTATAACGAGTGCTATTTGGAGAGGAGTTTCGGTGTTTTGGTTGATGTTAGATGTGATGTTTTTAATTTCTTTGGTGATGGATGAGTTGAGTTTTTTGTTGATGGTTGATGCTATTTTGAGTCCTCCTGCGGTGATTTTTGATGTGTCTATGATTTGTTGTTGGTGTCTACGGACGGATGAGGCTGCGTAGCTTGAATTTGAATATTGTGTTGTTTTTTTTGCTAAGTTTAGAGGAGCTTTGATGGCTAGGTCTCTTTGTTCTGGTGTGATCATTTTTATGATGGCCATTCTATTTAGGACTTGATCACGTTGTTCTGTGGCTTTTTCTAGGTTGTTAAATGGAGAGAATATGTGTGGTCCGCGGATGATTCCAACAAGTAGTGCAGACTGTCCTAGTGTGAGTTTACTGGTGGGGATGTTGAAGTAGTTGTTAGCAGCTTGTTCTATGCCGTAGCATCCGCTGCCGAAGTAGATTTTATTAAGGTAGTGGGTTAGGATTTCGTCTTTGCTGTATGTTGATTCTAGTCTGAGGGTGATGGCTATTTCTAGGAGTTTGCGGTGGATTGATTTTGACTTGTTATTGAAGGTGTTTTTGGTGAGTTGCATGGAAATGGTGGATGCTCCTTCATGGTAGGACATGGTTGCGATGTTTTTGATGGTGGCGCGAGCTAGGCCTTTGACATCGATACCGATATGCTTGTGGAACTTGGTGTCTTCACGAGCGAGGAGAGCGTTTACGAGGTGAGGGGGGAATTCTGAGTGTGGGGTGAGTGTGGGGTTTGTTTTGCTGAGGGATGCGAGTTCAGTGCCGTTATGAGAGAGGATGATGTTTGTGGAGTTTACTTGAGCGACTTTGGTTATGTCGTATTGGTTCGCAAGGTATCCGTAGAATATTGCGACGATGATGAATATGATGGTAAATATGAATGCTAATCTGAGAGAGATTCTGATGATGATTTTCATCCAGTTAGGTAGGAAGCTGGGGAGCTGGAATTTATTTTTTTTATGGTTTACCGATTTGTTCATGGCAGAAGTTATTCGACGATGATGGCGCGTGGTGGGTTAATGCTAGAGTTAGGTTCGACGATGATGGCTCTGTTTCTGAGTGAGGATGCTGGGTAGCTGGCGTCTGCATGTTTCATGTAGTTAGCCCAGATTGGAAGTGCGAGTGATGCGCCTGTAGCGCCGCGGTATACTGGTGAGTTATCATCCATGCCTACCCAGACAGCGCAAGTGAGGCGTGTGGTGTAGCCAGCGAACCATCCGTCTCTGGAGTTATTGGTGGTGCCTGTTTTTCCGGCTGCTGGTTTGGTGAATCCGTATTTTGTTCTGAGGGTTCTGGCTGTGCCGTAGTTTGTGACTTGTTCTAGAATGTTAGAGACTGCTCTGGATGAGGTTTTTGATGCGTTATTGTTCCACCCCATTATGCCGGATCCTTTATAAACGACTTTACCGTTAGCATCTATTATTTCGTTGATGAGGAATGGGCGGTAGACGATGCAGTCATTAGGGAATGCGGTGTAGGCTGTAGCGACTTCTAGTGGTGATGCGCTGAATGATCCGAGGTAAATGGAGGGTTGGTTAGGGATGAATTTTTTGTTGAATCCTGTATGGTGAGCGGTGTTTCTGACGTTTTCTAGGCCAGCGAAGTTTCCTACTCTGACTGCTGGGGTGTTCCTTGACTGAGAGAGAGCTGTAGCTATTTTGATTCTACCTTGGTATGTGTCATCGGAGTTTTTTGGGTGCCATAGTGGGTCTGCTCCATCGATTTCGTTTCTGAAGATTCTGTCATCACTGATGTGTCCGAAAGGGCTCATTCCTTTGTCAAATGCAGTGAGGTAGACGAATGGCTTGAAGATGGAACCTACTTGGCGTCTGGCGTGAGTGGCACGGTTATATTCTGAGTGGTATGGGTTTCTGCCTCCTACGATGGAAACGATTCCGCCGGTGTGGTTTTCGATGCAGACGAGTGCACCTTGTATGTATTGAGGTGCTTGTCTGTTGTCTTTTGGAGTGTTGTTGTATTGGGAGTGGGTTTGGTGGTATTGAAAGTATGATGGTTTGAGTTCTATTGAGCGTAGGTGGTCGTGGAGTGCTTGTTCGGCGTTTTTTTGAAGGGTGTAGTCTAATGTTGT
Organism: uncultured Verrucomicrobiales bacterium; assembly: GCA_937934595.1. Taxonomy (GTDB): domain Bacteria; phylum Verrucomicrobiota; class Verrucomicrobiia; order Verrucomicrobiales; family Akkermansiaceae; genus Rubritalea. The sequence continues at coordinate 12,764 of CALGZA010000090.1, forward strand.
GTTGATGGTGAGTCCACCCATTTTGATATTATTTTTTTGTAGAATGATATCTAGTTCTTTATCCAGAGTAGACATGACGTAGGATTTTTTGTTCATGCGTCTTTCTGGTGGTCTGATGTGAATGTTTTCATTCATTGCTTCATCTGCTTGGGCTTGGGTGATGAATTTGTATTTGACCATTGATCGGAGAGTGATGTCTCGTTTTTTTATGGCGCGGTCTAGGTGTCTGAAGGGATTGAATCCGTTAGGTGCGCTGATGATTCCGGCGAGCATGGCGGATTCTGCGAGGGTGAGCTGTGATGCGGATTTTTCGAAATAGTTACGGGATGCGGATTCGATACCTTTGACTGATCCACCCCAGAAGATTCGGTTCATGTACATTTCTAGGATTTCTTTTTTTTCGAAGTTAGCTTCGATTTTTCTGGCTAGTGCGATTTCTAGGAATTTTCCGTCGATGCTTTTTCCGTTGTATTCGAATGAGTTTTCGGCGAGCTGCATGGAGATGGTTGATCCGCCTTGTTGGTTTTGTCTTCTGCTACCTGTTATTTTGCCGTAGAGGTTTTTTAACATGATGTGTCCTGCTCTTGCTAGAGCTTTGAGGTCCACGCCGTTGTGTTCATAGAATCTAGCGTCTTCACGTGCGATGAGGGCTTTGATGAAGTTATCTGAGATGTTATCGTATTTAGCGATGAATCTGTTGTCACCGTGGAGGTGGCCGATGGCCTCGCCGTGGCGGTCGTAGATGGTGCTGCGGGAAGGCATTTTAGTAACGAGTTCTTTATCGAAGATGATGTTTGCCCGAGGGATGTAGATGATGGCGAGTATGGAGCAAAGAATGATGCCAATGATGGCGGGAGGAAGGATGATGCGAGCGGCCCAGCGGGGGAAGAGTGGCCAGCGTTGGGTTTTACCGTGGGTGTAACGAAATGGGAAGGTGGATATTTTCCAAGTTAAAGCAATGAGGCGAGTGATGAAGCTCAAAAGAGTGGTTATGATGGAGTGTTTTTTTGTAGATGTTTTAGCGGGTATTTTTTTGGTGCCGAATTGTATTTTGGCGGTGGGTTTGCGTGCGCGTTTTTTTGGCGGTCTGTTAGAGTGATTCTCAGTCGCTTTCGATGGAGTGGAATTTGCGTTGGTTTTTTTTTGCGATTTACGCGTTGTTTTTTTTGCGGGCATGTCGATTTGCTTTATTTAGTTTGGGGAATGTGAGGTATTATTTAAAGCGAATTAATTAAAATACGTGAAATTTGTGAGATTACTTACTGATTTTTGTTGAAAAGGAGAACAAATTCTTGAGGGATGATGGTGATGTGTTCATGGTGTGAGTGAGATGATGAAGGTGAGAAGATCAGGATTGGTAACGTTGCTAGCGATTGAGTCTAGCTGTGATGAGACAGCTGTAGCTGTGGTGAGGGATGATGAGGGTCTTGGTGAGGGAGTGAGGGTTTTGAGTTCTGAGATAAGTTCTCAGATTGACATTCATAGGGAGTATGGAGGAGTGGTGCCTGAGCTAGCCTCTCGAAATCATTCATTGGCGATGTTGCCGCTGGTGCGGAGTGCTTTGGATAAAGCGGGGGTGAGTATGAGCGAGGTTGATGGTTTTTGTGCGACTGCAGGGCCGGGGTTGGCATCATCTCTTTTGATAGGACATACAGCAGCGAAGGCTATGGCTGTTGGCATGGGGAAGCCTTTTATTTCAGTGAATCATATGGAGGGGCATTTGCTTTCACCCTTTATTACTAGGGGTAATGGGGTAGAGGCTAATGTTTCTCTTGTGGTGTCTGGCGGGCATACGATGATTATTGAAAATAGGGGGTTTGGGGATTATGAGTTGTTAGGGAAGACTTTGGATGATGCTGCTGGAGAGGCGTTTGATAAGGTAGCTAAGATGTTTCAGTTGCCTTATCCAGGTGGTCCGGAGATAGAGCGATGTGCTTCTGAGGGTGGGGATCCGGGTGCTTATAGTTTTCCTAGGTCGATGCTTAATAAGCCTCATTTTGATTTTTCTTTTTCGGGTTTGAAGACAGCTGTTTTGTATACATTGAGTGAGCTGGATACGGCGAGTGGTAAGCCTAGAGCTGAGGATTTACCTGATTTATGCGCATCATTTCAGAAGGCGGTTATTGATGTTTTGGTTGCAAAGACGATGCGTGCTGTTGATCAGGTAGGAAGTAGGAGATTGAGTTTATCTGGTGGGGTTTCTTGTAATGAGTCACTACGAGAGGCTTTTGCTCATCGCTGTGCGGGTGCGGGTGTTGAATTACTGGTTTGTTCTCGTCATTTGAGTACGGATAATGCGGCAATGATTGGATATGTGGGAATACAGAAGTTTATTCGAGGTGAATTCTCTGAGTTGACTGTTGATGTGGATCCTAATATGATGCTTAATGCATTGAAGATGAGGTAGTATTGTGTGTTTTAAGTGGTTGTTGATTTTATTTGGCTACTTTTTACAATTTCTTAGAGATAGTGGCTTGCACAGTGAGCTTATTCTGTCAAATTTGGCTTAAGAACAAATTACTTTATGGAAAATACTGAACAAAAATCTAATCAAGAGGCATTTATTAAGGACCAGGCTGGTGGTCGTGCACCTAGTGTGAATATTAATACTGTTGAACCTCAGAACAATAAGGCAAATCCTAATATGGTGATGGCGGTGGTTCTTTGTTTTATGCTAATTATAGGGTTAGGAGTTGCTTTTTTTCTTAATTTGGGAGGATCTTCGAATCGAGAAGATGAGCCTAAGTTGACTAAGAAGGAGGCATTGCAGAAGATGATTGAGACTGAGCAGAATAGTTCATCTATGGATCTAAGGGCATCTAGTATAGCTTTAGAGGGAAGAATAGCATCTATTTTGAAGAATGCCCATGATATTCAGTCTGAGTTTGAGTCGATGAAGGTTGGTTATTCTGATGCGATGTCTAAGCTGTCACAATTTGAGAATGTTGCTAAGGGTAATATAAATACTATATCTAGGTTAGGTGGGGAGAATTCTGATCTTAAGAGGCAATTGCAGCAGTTAGAGGCAATAGCAGGTAATGCTAAGGCTTATCAGCAGCAGGCACAGAGTTACGCTCAGAGTATAGTAGGAAAGGATGCTTTGATTGCAAATTTACAGGGGCGTCCTAGTTCTGAGAGTTTACAGGAGTTAAGAAGGGTTTTGAGTTCTGAGCAGGTTGCTAAGAATGAGGCTTTGCAGAAGGTAGAGGACTTGGAGCGCAAAATGCGCTTTATGGTTGATTCTAGTGAGGTGGATAAGCTATCTGATTTACGCATAGATAACGATAAGTTGAGAAGGCAGTTACAGGCTCTGCAGACTAAGATGGATTATTCTAGGTTGTTTGTTAAGTCATCTGATGATCTTCCGGCAAAGGCAAAAGCTTTGTATGCGAAACTGAGGGGGCTGGAAGGTTCTAGTGAAGATGATTTAATTGAAGCGTATTCTAATATATCTAGGGATCTGAGAGCGAATAATCTCCAGCGCGTAAAGTTCAATACGGGTTCATCTATTTTGAATTTCACTGATCAGACTAAGATTAAGAATAAGTTGGATCAGACATCTCCTACAGATTATTTCCTTGTTGTTGGTTATGCATCGAAGTCAGGAGGGGCTGCTTCTAACAGGAAATTGTCAGCGAATAGAGCGACAGCAGTAGCTTCTGTGGTTAATCAGCTTAAGAGGTCTGGACAGGATGTGAGGGCTGTTTATTTGGGGCAGACGGACCGATTTTCTAAGTCTATTAACGCTAATAATCAGGTTTGTGAAATCTGGAGAATGAGTAATTAGGACGACACACTATTAATCAATATTCTCCCTTTCATGGCTTATGAAGGGGAGATTTTTTTTTGTAGTTTAGGCTGAAGTGTAGGCAACCTGACAGTGGGATTTCTTAAATGTGGGATTATATAATTTTCACAGTTATTCTGGGTTGATAGTGGTTTCAATATATTTGGAGACAGCAGCAGAGCTGATTTTTTTTGAAGTGCAAAACAGCACATCAAGATTAGCTTCGTTATTCGTCAGTTGCATAGTCCACTATTCGCTTTCCTCTTGCCTTGTTACTCTTGCTATTTTGTTGTGCTATCAATCTGTTATAATATTTCAAATGGTATAAGGTGGGGTGGATTTTTATTTAGTGGTTGAGCCTGATGGTGTTTTGGGTATGAAGTGGTGTTTGTAATGACTTGGGATATTAGTAAGTTGGAGAATTTAGTGAGTGAGCTTTTTTATGGTAAAGGGTCTACTTATGGTGGGCTGGAACCTATGAATCAGTTTTTGGTTTCTGGGGTATTTTTTGTGGGTGTTTTGTTGTTGGCGGTGTTTCTTTATTATTTCATTCGTAGGGTTTTGTTGGGGTTGTTTGTGAAGCTGGTGAAGGCGACTAAGAATAGCTGGGATAATGATCTGATGCGGAGTGGGATTTTCCGGAGGTTGGCGATGTTGGCTCCTGTTATTTTGGTATGGCAGTTATCGCCGTATATTTT
>CALGZA010000091.1 GCA_937934595.1 uncultured Verrucomicrobiales bacterium
CCCTTATCCAACTTCTCATTTTAAAATTTTCTCTTCAATCGAAAACAAACTGTCCAATTTCTTAGATTTAAGAATACCTTGGTATTTAGCTGATTCATCTATCTTGAACATAACACTAAGTGCCTTCAAATGCTCTTTAGAGGCTTTTTTAAGACTCTTTTCATAATCAGAAACAAAGGAAAAAAATGTTTTCTCTCCCATCAGAGTCAACATAAGCCCAGCTCCATATTGCAACTTCTCATCAGCCTTTTTAAGAGCAACTATCAGAGCCTTATAACTTTCTATATCATTAACATTCGTTCTATCTTGCTTGTAAGACAAAGCCATGAAATCAAATGTATACTTAGCCCTCTGTTTATTAACAGAGTTAAGCAAGTTGGATAAACTTTTAACATATCTATCATACTTCTCAGCAAACATTGCATTTCTGTTACTCTCCATATTTTTCTCGATATTATATACAGGCATCTTAGTTAAAATAATATCTTCTACATCACCTAAAAATCCAGCTTTAGACAAATGGATAAATTCATTACCAAGAAATCGCTCCTCATTATAATCAGAGGAAATCAGCCCAATAGGATACTGATATTTTTCAGCCAAGTGAACCCCGCCTGAAATAAATCTAGCATGCCGTATTACGTCATGCATCAGGAAACGAACCATCCCTTCACCATGACAATTTGCGGTCATTCCGAAAACATGGCGTTTAAGTCCATCCTTCGAGATTATTTTCCATCTCAATGACTTACTCCTTTTATCACTCTTCACAATGTTTGCCATTTTTCGATCCATCATATCCAACAACAGTGTATGCTTGTTATTTAGTGACAGTGTCTTTAACGTAAAATTCACTAATCCCTGTATATCAAGATACTCTGCGGTTCGCATCTCTTTTACTAACTTAAAATCCCCAGCCTCAAAATAAGCCAGAAAACGATCTACAAGCAATAAATTTGCTGCAGGCTTAGAATTAAACTTGAGCAAAATTAGCCAGTCATACAAATCAGATAACAACCACTTGCCTTCTTTACCTTTCATCTCACGCACCAGATCACCCTCATTCGCTAATAATAATTTTTTATATAGCAATAGTTTACCAGAAAATACTTTATTCACGTTCTCCGCACTACTAATGAAATCATCATCAATAATCCCAGGATCTTGCTTAAAAAGCACATACTTAAACAGATACTCCAAACGCGTAGGAAGATGACCAAAATCTTGTTGAAATAAACCTGATTGGTAAGTTACATTTTCACTAAAAGAAGCAGTAGCAAGCAAGCTCTTCTTCACGATCGCTAATACCACTTTATTCAATGAACTCTCACTATTACTAGAAAAACTACTCATATAGGCCTTAAAGGCATTATCTGCATATTGATTAAAGCGCATCATCTCTAAATATAGCCGTTTTATCGCTTTATCTCTCCGCTTCAATAAACCTGTATTAGCTTTATCGATCGCTTTAAAGGGAGTATGATAATTACTCCTACTCGCAATCATTATTTTCACACAATCAGTAAACATAAACTGCACATAACTAGTAGTTGACAATAATTTAGCTGCCTCTTCTCCTAAACTATGAATATAGTCATTTAAAAACTCTATTGAATCAATATAAAGTTCAGGCTTCTTATTATGTTTTCTGAAGTCACTGTATAGAGCTTTAATAACCTCTATAAATACTACTCTATCCCCCTTCAACAAATCTAATGCCTTTACTCTCTGTTCTCTGTATATTGCCATCACAACAGACAGTCTAGCATGTGAAGGTAAATCAGACATGCCAGATAAACAATTTATCGCTAACGCCAGACTCTCCTTATCATCAAATGCCCTAGCAGCCCTGTAGTAATTCAGCCACTTACGAGAACTCTCAGAGTCTCCTGGTCTCAGCCGCTTCATTAAAGCCTTCTCAAGCTTCAGCTTTTTTATCTTCTTGGCAAAAGAATCCAACTCATATTGCTCCACATATCTAGACCTCAACAAAAACTGAACCCTCTTATAAGCAAGATTAATAGCACGCTCAGGTTCATTCAAATCTAACGCTTTTTTTAATTTCTCACTAAAATGATCACGGGCTACGCTTCTTTTCTTCACTCGGGTATTAAGTCCCGCTAACCCGCCAGCATTAAATCTGTTAGATTTAACTTGAGTGCGGATTGACCCTTTATGTTTATTCAAATATCTAGCCTTCTCACCCTGCATAGAAAATTTATGAATAATACCTTCTATTGACTTAGCATCGGTAATCTTTCGAGAAAGCATTTGCCTTCTCGCTATAATTCTCAATTCCTCTTTAAGTGTATCATCTAGTTTGTCAAAAGACTCCTTACTAATCCTCACACCTAGATTCATCATTGCCGCATTGAGTCCTGTTCGCTGTAAAGGGTCATTAGTTATCTTCAGCGCTAAACTCAATTGTCTGAGCACATCTCCATGAAGCTCACCTTTCTTATCCAGCACATAAGCATGCATGATATGAGCATCTAACCTCAGCCTACCAATCTGCTTTGCCTCCTTTAACAAATCACTTACATCTCTCTTCGGATCAGCATACTGTAATGCCAACACCTTCAACAAAGGATTTTTAAACAAGTCTATATGCTTAACAAGTTTCTCCTTATTTAATCTGGGGTGTCCCCTCCTAGAAGACTCTTCTGAAAAATAAAAACGCTGTAACTCAGTAACACTAGACAGCAGTTCAATGATAGAACTATCTCGCCGACCATGACCTCCATTTAAATGACTAACATTTAAGTCTGAACCACCATCTAAACCTTCTGCTTCGATAGCCTCAATAATCTCAGGGTAATCATCACCTCTAAGAAACTCCATCTTAATAAGTAAACCTATTTCAACCAAAGCCTGTTGCATCTGCGCTTGTTGACCCCTAACTCTGAGCATCCCGCTCAACTGCTTATTCGACATAAGGCCTTTATTTTTTTCATAAAACCGTGTGAAAATATCTAAAACCTTCTTATCTATCTTTTTCCCTCTTTTACGATTAAAGACCTCTTCATTCAAAGAAAAAAGTAACATTAACTCCTGCAGTTCTATAACTCCATCCTTCTCCACCATATCTATTACCTTAGCCTGTCGAGCCTTATCACTCAATTCCGCCTCTGTAAATAGTCGCAGAATTGAACTTATATAAGAGCGCTTATCCCCCTCGTTAATCGCACGTGCTTTAGATAAAATCACCTCAGGTAAAGTAAAATCATCATGGTATATTTTACTAACAATTAAATAATTATAATACTTATCCTCCTCAGGGTGAGCTTTAATCTTCTTCATAAAAAAATCAACCATGCCCTCACCATTCATCCAAATATCATTTCTTGTATTCTGATTTTTCAAGAATACAGTTAATTCATAAAGCATAGCTGAGTCGGCTAAACTAGACTTACTCATCTGCATCAACAGCGCTTTTTGTTCATCTCCAGCCAAATCATCTAAAACCTTAAAAAGCAATGCCTGTGACATCAAATGGAGGCTCCTCACGTTCAGTGGCAGAGGGGAACCAAATTGCAAATGACCACTAAATACCGGACTATTAAAATTATTCCGAGAACCATTATCATTCGGCAACAAACGCAGTGGGGAATCTGCTTACCCCAAAAAAATCATACGCAGATACTTCTCTGGTAAAGGATCGCTCTCTAACAAATTAAATTGTAATTGCCTACTAACATCAGGCCTCCAGCCCGCCTTAAGACCTTTAATATCATCCACATAAGCAAGCAAATCCAAAGCAGAACGGCCTGCCTTCTTAGTATAACCCTGCTCATAAAATACCAAACTATGCAAAAACTGTAACCGCCAGTCATCTCCATACTTAACCAAACTCTTCTTCAAATAAATCTCAGCCTCTTCTATAGCCTCTTCTTTAAATAACTTCAAAACCAACTCCTCTACCACCCTTGGACCAGCCTCCCCAGATGCTGCCTCTAACTCAATCAGAGCAGATTCATAATCACCCTCACTCATCAACAAAGACGCCAACTTCCTGGCTGCCTCACCACTCTTATCTAACTTCTTCGCCTTCCTATACAACTGCATCGCGCGCTTATTATCTCCAGAACTATGATCCATCCAAGCAATCTGCATCAACAGCTCAACATCATCAGGACGTAACCGCGTCGCCTCAAGCAATACATTCCTTCGCTCCTCATCCAGCCCATTCACTCGGTAAACCTCAGACAAAGCCATGAGCGGAGCCATAGACTTCGGAGAATTCCGCCTCCTCCTCGTAAACTCATCAACCAATGTAGCTATACCACCCTCTTGCTTCACGCTCTTAGCTAACTCACCTGCCCAACGAACGCGATCATCTAAATCCTTAGAATCATTATACAAACGCCAATAAAGCAACTCAGCCTGCTTATGACGACCTGACTCACTACTCAACGATGCAAGCTTCGCATAAATCTCACTATCACCATCAAATCGCTGAACACCTTTCCTCAACCCCTCAAGCGCAGCTGCAGCCCCCTTAGTTTCACTCAAAAGATCCACCTCAGCCAACCAAACCTGCTTATCACCAGGGGACAAACTCTTCCACTTCCTTATCGTCGACAACGCCAAATCCATCTTACCCGCGCGCTTATAAAGATGACTCAAACGCCTCAAATGAACCGCCTTCAACTCATTCGGCAACTTAATCAGCTCCTCCATACTAACAGCAGACTTACCAAGCTCATAACGGCGCTCATAAACACGAGACAACTGCAATAAATTAACCGCACTCTTAACAGCTCCAAGCTCTAACAACAAACCATCAGAACCCTTCATATCACCTACAGACTCATACAAATCAGCCAACAAAAACTTCTCCCTATCACTCAAAACCTCCTTAGCACTCAACACCTTAATATGCTCATCCACCTTCTCAGCCTTCACGATCAATCGTGAAACAGAACCAATAGCCTGATCCACCTCAACAGGCTTCTTCGCCAACAACAAACCACGATAAGCACACTCCAAAGCCAACACATCATCCTTAAACAACTCCGCCGTCCTCACCGCAGCCCCAATAAACCCCAAATCAGTCTTATACTTCTCATAATTAGACTTCACCATCCCAAGCGCCAACTCACCCTCCGCATTCACAGCAAGAGCATCTAACAACCTAATCAAACCATCCCTATCCAAAGCAGGCTCTATACCCTTCCACACCCTCACAGCATCACCCTTACGCCCCTTACCATACAAAAACTGCCCAGCAGAAATAGCCACATCCAAAGACCCAGGA
>CALGZA010000092.1 GCA_937934595.1 uncultured Verrucomicrobiales bacterium
ACTAAAAAGAGCACCTAGATTAAAAGCAGGGTCTCCAGGTATAGCCTCCCACCTAAAGAACTCACTCACCCAGTTTTGAAACCACGTTGGAATATCGGAAAACTTATCGCTAACAGCGCAATGATTAACCCCCACAGGCATGCCCGCATTTAGAAACTTTGAGGTGAAAATCTGCGAATCAAAAGTCCCCCCATCTGTAACACGGAGCACTGTAAAGAATGAACCCACCCCCATGATCACCAACGGCCGCACCGTAGCATCAAAGACCGCAACATACTCTAACGTCGCCGCGTCCCACACCCAGTCAAGAACATCGAGCAAGTAATCAGGATTAATAAAATCAATATCCATACTGCCATGGAAAAACATCTGCATGCCACCACCAGCAACGATTTCATATCCAGAGACGCCGCCCTTGGTTAGTTTGACTCTAATTTCATGTTCATATCCTCTTGGCAAGTCCAGCTGCACAGGCGCTAAAGTGCCAGCATCCAGATCATAAATTATCCTGTGTGTAATCATCTTTTAAAAATCAAAAAAAGAGGGGCGCGATCGAAACCAGCAAACTATCGCACCCCCCTAGTTATGGCCTATCGCTAAAGCCTAATCTTCAGCGATAGAAAACCTTTATATAAATCAGCATTAAGCATCCACACGTAAGTCACGCATTACAGGATTTGCTCTAGCAGTAAACTTCAGATCAATACTTGAAAAATCATCCGTATTAAGATTCAGGGAATCCTCAAAAGAGACAATCACAGGCACATCGAATACGATTTCTGGCTCACACACCATACCATCTGTATCGATTGTTGGCGTGTGGAAGATACGCAGCCACCCCTTGATATTCTGCCCGCCGCCCATTTCCATGGGAGTTACTGTAGATGCAGGGGCATCTGCTACAATAGTAAGCAATTCGCTCTGAACAGTTAGAAACTTGATATGGCCTTGTGATTTAAGATATTTATAATCCACACCCTCAACAAGAACTGCCGCGCTAGCTGTGGTGACAACTAAGTTAGTAAGACCATAAAGAGCCTGTCTTTTACCCGCGATGGTTTGAGTGAGTGAATACATCTTACCAGTATTGGATGACTCAGTAGAGAAATCTAACGGATCAACAGTAGCCGCTGTAAGCACAGCTTGCGCCTCCACTTCTTGATCTTTACCACGCCACGCAAACGCTAGATTCTCACGGGTAATATCATGGATATTAAGCCCGAATTCATATCCATTTTCCAAGGTGATTTGATCAATCACCTCTTTCTTACCGCATGACCAGTTAGGAACATCCACCGTCTCTGGCTCTTGGTTGATCGTCATATCAGAGATCCTGCCCAGCTCACAGAACTCAGTAGGAACATCATTAGCAATACAAGAATCATAATCCCCTACAGCAAAAATAGCGTTGTTAGTGCCACGCCCCGACAGCTTTTCTTTAACGTCAAAAATTGAACAGCTCATACTATCCCCCCACATGTCAATGCGCAGTTTAGGGATATAAATTTTATCGAGTCACCTTATTCAAGGTTACACATCAACCAAAAACCATGACATCTTGATCCAAGCGTTTAGCAGCTATTTCACAATATCTCTCATCTACCTCAAATCCAACAGCTTTTATACCTCTATTTTTCGCCACCTGTAAAGTAGTCCCACTCCCCATAAATGGATCAAGTATCCTTTTACTGCGATGAACCTCCAAGCATTTCTCCACTAACTCGCAAGGATAAGTAGCCTTGTGTGTTTTATCCACACTCCTAGATCTTTTAACTCTCCATACGTTATCCATACATCCACGATCAAAAGATGATTTGTTAAATTGGCGAGTCAAAGGGTCAAAGTTGTCGAAGATTAAAATAAACTCAAAAACGGAGTTAAATGTCATATCTTTCATGGCAGGCTGGGCGTGTCCCTTATCCCATATTACAGTTTCCTTGAGCTGCTCTGAAAATTCAGCCATCATCTTAAATAAAGCCAGCTTATTACCCGTCGCTAATTGGATATTCCAAAATACTTTTTCTGAGACCTCCAAACACCCCCTCAAAACTTCAGAAGTAAACTCGAAATACTCTTCAGGATGAAGGTTATCGGCATACATTCCATATTTAGAGGAAAATTCATCGGATACAACCTGCCTTGAAACAAACCCCCTTTTTTTATTTATTCTCGTATTAAGATTGTATGGAGGACTCGTGATTACAGAATCAAAAACACCTACATTATGAATTCCGACTCTAGAATCACAATTATATATCTCTATACCGTTTACTGAGTAATAAGGTTTCATATTTTTATATTTTATCACCGCCATCAACGGACTATAAGTATCATATAGAAAATAATAAATTCCGTGCTTTCAGTGCATTCCGTGGTTCGAAATCAGCAGAGGATAGACAAAATCCTAATATCTAACCTTAACATTAAAAACAACATCATGCTGGAAATACGGATCACCCGCCCCGTCATTATCTACCCTCACAATGGGCGTCTCATGCAGCCCAATATCGCTGTGGCAGTCACACACATTTTTTTTAATACACTCTAGCAACTTTTCCGCTATCTCGATGCAAAACTTCCCCCGCCAATCATCCTCATCACCATCACTACGAGGGTTCTTTTTCTCGTAATACTCCTTAGCTTGCTTCTGCACCGTCACCGCGTAATAAAATGTAGCCTCCATCTCTAAAGGCTCCCTGTTCTTTGATACCTTACGAGCTGCCGTAAAAAAACCAGAAATACTAACACCCGATCCCTCATCCAGATCAAGAGCCGCCTTCTGCTCATCCACCGTCTCGAAGAAATCCTCACGATCATAAAACCGCTGTATACCATTAAACCAAGTGTCCGACTCTATCGCCTTATCAAAAAGGTCGTAAATTTCTGATGTTTTCATGATCTATAAACTTTCTTTAATGTCCGCCCTATAGCGCGGCCTTGTGATTTACCCAAGTATCCCCTAACATCCTCAGATGATCCACGCACGGCCTTTTCTAGCAAATCACCATTAGCATTGCTCACCAGCTCAGCCGCATCTGCCCGAGAAGTAATTCTAATACTCGTTTGCTTTTTCTTACTATTGACCACCGCGTCCCCGATCACGCCCCCCCGCTTGTCCGCCCGCGTCTTTGACTTAGCCACCTGCCAGTTCCTCAACGTCTTAAAAAAAAGCTCCTCATTCTGGAATGGCAAGATAGGCACGGCATTCCTAAGCCACAGCCTAGACCTCCTCCTAACACCCAGTTCAGCATGCACAGCTCGTGCTCTCTTGTTTGTAATTCTGTTACCATTCACGCGATAATTCACGGCACCAGCATAAGCACCTTCACCGCCGCCCATACGCACCCCATATTTCTTGCGGATCACCGCCCTTACCTTTACATTATAACCCAGATCATCCATCTCTGATTTCTCAGGGGCTTCCTTCTCGTAAAGCTTCCGCAGCTTGAACGCCACGTCTCTAGCTCTAATATACAGAGCATAACGCGCGTCCTTATTCTTCTCCTCGGAATAACGAGCAACGTCACGCATGAGCTGATCAACAGCCCTAGACTCCACTCTGTTTAGATTCGCCATCTATTTAGTCTCTACTCTAAAATTAACATATGGAGAATCATGATCCTCATCCAGAATCCCCGTGATTTTCCACTTCTCACCTGTGCCCAAATGCACAGCATTCCCACCCTTAGAAAGCTTCCTAACATTAATATCCGCCGCCCTAAGATCCCGCTGCAGCACAGACAGAAATCTGTCCTGCTCCGTATCAGATGGAGTTCCCCCTCTTGTCTTAATAAAATCCTTACTCTCACCAGTAGCAGCCTGTGGATGCTTACCCAGCACAGCCGCTAGTGGCTCCGTCCTATGCAAGCAACCTTCTTCTAACACCTCGATACACCAGCAATCACCATAAGTAGCACCCGCCACCTTATCGTGCGCCGCCGCCACCTTAGTATTCAAAAACTCATTCACATCTAGAGGCAAGGCGTCTACTAACTACAATTAGAAAAATTAAATCTCAAAACAAATGCGCAAAAAAGCCCCGTCCAGTTTCCCAGACGAGGCTTTGCACATTATATGAATAAACAACAACAGAAATTAGTAAGTAACGTAGCGTAATACAGGCGTCTCCACAGGAGCAACCACCCCAGCCGAGGCAATCACATTAGCGGTGAAGGTAAGAATAACATCCTCACGATCAAAGATATTACCCTTAGAATTATAAGGCGAGAACTCACAGTAATTAGTGCGAGAGCCTAGACCCGCGTCACCTGTTAGCACTTCCGTGTGCACGGTAACAGCTGCACCGCCATCAACTGATTGCTCAATCTCCACCGTTAGCGTCTCCCCATCAGGGAGAATGTCCGCCGTAAGGTCAGGGAACGCCACCTGTATAAAGGCACGGTCTGATGTTAGTCTCTGCGCATGCTCAAGGGTAAGCTCCTCACCTCCAGCCGTGGCAACCGTGTTGCCAGGGCTTACAGCAGGGAGTTTTTTAGTAAGTAGTCCGTCAGTTTTAAAACTCATGATTTTTTAAATAGTTAGTAGTTAAAAGGTTAAGTTACAGGTTAAATAGTGATGAACTTCTCATTAGTTAGAAGTGAATCAGTAACGTGGATAGGCACATCATCCACATCGGTAGGCTGTGGTGCCAGCTTATCACCGCCGCCCTTTAGATCCGCTACATTCACAGTGTTATTCGTCCTATTGAGACGTAGAGCACGGCGTGCCTTCTTAGGCATCATGATCTTAGTGGCCGTTAGGTTAGCAGGAAGCATTTCTAACGCATCAGAAATCATCGTATCAGTCACACCAGAAACATCAGAAACATTGTGCATAATCACACAAGACTTCTCGGTATGCTTCACCCCTGGGCGCATGCTCCAGTAGTTTTCTAGCAGAGGTAGCTCATTGCCATCAGCATCAGTGCCTAGACGCTCCTTAAACTCACCAAATCCTGTGAAAGCATTCTCACCACCTCCAAATAACCATGAAACACCAGGTGCATAAAGCCCCGCAGCCTCTACGATGATATAGATAGATCCTCGCCACTCAGGGGCTCCAGCTGCACCGATAGCAGCCTCGTTATCCGTTCCAGCACCATTTGCAGCGGCGTCATACCGCATACCCTTCTCAACAATCGAGAAAAGACCAGGGTGGGAAAAATCGCTAGCGGTAGGCTTACCATAATAAAAATGGGTGCATATATCATTTAGCGAGCCGCGCACGGTATCACTCACCTCTTGTGCCAAGAACTTAGCACCGTTAATCTCTGGGTCTTTCGCAAGATCCGCATCGATCTTTACAGGGATACCGTAAAGAGCAGTTTCTAACCGCTCATTCTTACGTTTAGACTTAGAGATAGATACACCTGTATTATACTGGCGGTATCCCCCCTTACCTAGCTCCGTGATATAGCTTTGTTTAAAAGATGTCCCCTCCAAGGAGTAGCCAGGAATAAGGCTAAGCTCTGGCATTTTAGGCAGGAGGTAGTCCATGGTTCCTCCTGTCAGATCATTAGCATTGGCTGCAACAAGATCCTCGACGGTGTAATTTCCTAAATCGTTTGGCATAATATTTTGTTAAATTAGATAGTTGTAATAAGTCCCTAATAGTCAATTAACCCAGCACACCAGCCAGAGCTGCCTCTGCACGGTCTAACCCAGCAAGCTTAGATTTCTCATCCTCGCCACCCTGTGATCCCTCAGTCTTATCGTCCCCAAGATCAATATTGTCTCCAGCTTCAGCAAGCTTAGCGATAAGCATCGCTTGCGCCTTAGCCTCGGCGGACTCTGTGACCTTTTGATCAAAATCACCCTTTAGCGCATCATGCTTAACCTTCAGCGCATCCAGATCAGCACTAACAGTGTCCAGCTTTGCTTGCACAGCATCAGCGGCAACTTTATCAGCTTCAGATTTCTCTCCAGCTTCGGCAACGAGTGCATTAGCCGCATCACGCTCAGCCGTAAGATCAACAATAGACGCTTCATGAGTCGCCACACTAGCAGTAAGATCCGCCACCGTCTTCTGAGCCGTCGCCAGCTCCCCCTTTAGTAGATTAATATCCATGTAAATACCTCGCACGTCAACGAGCGGTGATTTACCCCTTTCAGGATGCTTAGTGATGAAAGTAGTTTTTCAAATCCCCGCTCCTAGCTACATCCGTTTCATACCTTGCCCCCAATGCAGAAAAAAAACCCTCCAGCACACCTACATAAACACGCCACGCACAGCGTAGCACTTCGATGCACTGGAGAAGTTTAAAAGACACCGTTGTCAACAACAACAATTAGATAAACGATGTCTGCATCGTTTCTCGATCCACTCTCACACACATCGCATTAAAATAATCTTCGTCAAGCTCGCAACCAGTAAGATGAACTCCCGCATAATGTGCCGCAATAGCAATAGACCCAGACCCCAAATGAGTATCCAAAACCTTCATACCTTTCTCAGCATAATTAGCAAAAATCCAATCGTATAGCTTCACGGGTTTTTGTGTGGGGTGGATTCTCTTTTCCTTATTTTTCATATCACCTTGAATCATCCCATTCCAGGTGAATTTGAAAATACGAACCGCCGTCTTGAAAGAAGTGTATGCCAACTCAGCATCCGCAAAGAGATTACTCCCATTATCTTTATCCCACACCAACCAACATGATGACGCTGAAGATATTTTATCCATCATATGGTTGGCTCCCCATATAATCTGTTTTTTAGAAACCCTCTTTAATTCGTTAAAATACCCCACAGGAGGAGTGTCACTATCCCAATCTTTAACAGCATAATTAGATTTCGCAGCGGCGGCTTTGCCATATTTGGAACCCGACTGTTTCCCCGCTAAAACACTATGATTAATCCCATAAGGCGGATCAACAACAGACAAATCAAAATAATTCTCAGGATATGCCTTCATAAGCTCCATGTTATCCATGCACCTAAGATCAAGGCTATCAGTTTTATAAGGTTCCATATCTAACCCCTATTCGTCAGTATACCCAATCTAGAACACAAACCAACTTCCGTAACTTCCGTCCCTTCCGTGGTTTAAAAACCAAGCCTAAATCATCCCAAGTAGAGTATCATAAGCATCTTGTCTACTGCCCACATAATCAGCCAGTCCCAGCTCCAGAGCCTTAGCTCCAGAATACCACCCAGCCCTAAATACCTCCGCATCAACAGTTCTATATTTTTCCACCTGCGCCCTAAACCGAGCCCCCATCTCATCCACCCGCTCCTGAAGAAAAGCCTCCTGCCCCTCCGTAAGCCCCGATAAACTAAACGTGCTCTTCAGATCCGCGCCATCATTAGTAATAGCACTCGGTAAAATCCCTATACTCTCAAAATACGCCGAGTAATCGTAGTAACGAATAATCGTCCCGATATTACCAATATCCGAACTGCTAGAAACAAACAAATTCCCAGAACCAAGAGCCGCCGCAAAGTAATAACCAGCTGAACAACAAAGATCCCCCGAGTAACCTACACAAGGCATCATCGCCGATAACTCAGCAGCCATCCTAGCCACATCATCCAGCCCTGCAACCATTCCCCCTGGCGTCTCTAGATCAAAAACAACTCCATAGCACTGACCTAACGAGCAAGATAAAGCCGCCGCCTCCATCTCCTCCGCAAGCACCTGATAAGAAGTGACATCCCTCCACATCATCATATAGGGCTCTGGATTATTAAGAAGAGCACCGAAAACATGAATATGTGCAATGCCATTCTCATCGATACGCATAGGCTTCCTAACATGAAAATAATCTTCAACATTAAAAGCAACCAGCCCTTCAGAATCAGCCGCCATAAAATCAGCCGCCTCAGCCTTATGCATGCGTTTAGCAAGATCCATGTATGCCTCTTGCTTGATAGCCCAGTCTTTGGTAAGCATTGAAAGTGTATTCATATTTTTAAATTGTTAGTTATCAGGGAGTTATTCATTAACTTGGTTCTTATCATCTTGATTTCCCTCTATTTCCGCCGCTATCTCTTCAGCGAGAGTTTTCCCTAACACAGCCTGATTTAGATACTCATAAGGCAGCTCATGCTTTTCACATAAATCTAGCCTACGTCTAAGACCTTTCACTGAAGTTTCGTCCTCCACCTTTGGATTTAATCCCTGCATCTTATAGTATCTATCAATAGACATATAACCGTTGGCAATGAGGCTAGCTATCAGCTTCCCATCGCGCCCTATGTCCACCGTTGGCTGCTTAGGTCTTGACCATTCACACTTCCACCAGTTAGCATCTTTACACCGTGGGACACCATACGCGCCGTTAGTCTCCTCATACGCCTGCATAGCAGATGCCGCCACATACTTATAGACAGGATTACAGAATCGAGTAACAATCATATTTTGAATATCCTCAATAAGCTGCATAGCATCCTGAATAACAAACCGCGTATTCGCGCCAGACCCCTCGGTAATATCAAAAATAAATTCGTAAGTAGTCCCTAGACCCCAAGCTAATTCTTTATAAAGAGCCTTCGTAAACTCCACCATTTTAAGGTTAGGTCTATCAGGGCTTTTTAGATCAATATCATCATAACCATCCGCACCGTCAAAAATCTTTGCTCCATCAAGATTGATAAATGGATTAGGCGCGCGTTTACTAGTTTGATCTTCGTTAGATTCCTCTTCATTTGGATCTACCGTGGATGCAGTTAAATCAGGCATACCTGCCGCCTGCGCTCCCATGTTTTTTGTTAAATCATCCCCAGCGTCACACCTCTTGATAAGCACAGCCATCAAGCCTTGAAGCTTCGCTACATGCTTCTCAATAGCCATCAAATCGAGTATATCTACCCCACTATTCTGCCCAGAATGCAGCCATGTGTAGCCCCGATAATTACAAAGATAATCAGCCCCATAAACATGCACCATCTTATGCGCTGGAACTCTGCTGTATCCATGCTCCTTCTTATGGTCTCGCACATAAAAGGCTCTTACTTTTCTATCAGATCCTATTTCCATGCCGTCGGTAAGCTCACGCCCACCAGATGCATTTTGAATGTTTTTATTATCGATGAAGTTCTGACCTCCAACATTAAGAGGATCAATGACTAAAAGCTGTGGTATACCGCTCTTAGCGGCCGAGTCCTGCCAGAATGCCTTCTTCTGTTTCGCGAAAAACAATTCGCCATCACGTATAGACCCGATGACCGCAGCCTTCTGCATCTCAGCTATACTCCGCTGACCTAACTTATCGCACAATTCTGGATTCTTCGCCCAGTTATCATAAAACTCTGCAAATTTCTCATTCCACTCTACATCCTCAGTGATTGGAGATGGAGATAAACCATTCCCGATAGCATAATTAGCCATCGTCTTAGTTAGACGAGTATATGCACCCGATGACCTAACAAGAGCGCGTGAATTCTTAATAAGCTTTACTCGTGTGGACGGTGCTAAATCATGCTTAGGGTTCGTAGGGATAATGCCAGAAATATCACTCCTAGCATCACTAGCCCTAGTAGAAGGGAAACCCATAGCTCCGCCACCACTAAAAGCTAAATCATCTCCAGCTACATTAGAGGCGGCCGATGCTGTAGATACAGGACTCCCGCCTATAAATCTTTTAATAAAATTCTTAACCATGCTCTTACTAATGCATGCTCTGTAAACGGTTCGTCTGCGCAGTATACACCCCTACAGATGCTGGATATTTGTCAGGATCAATCAGCTGATTCACACGCAGCTTCACCGCTGCCCATATACCCAGCCAGTCCTTGACACTCAGATCCTCCTCTTGCCAGCGGAATTTCTGGCCATTAATATCTGAGAAAATAACCCTCTCCTCTTCCACTCGCCCCTGAAGCTCGTCCATCTTATGATCAATGTATTCCAGCCACGTTAGATGCACATAGTTCTGCTGCACGGGAGCATTACCAGCCTTACCATCAGGCACCACTGCTGTGCTAACAGTCTTACCCGCTGCCTCCCATGCATCCACATGGACACTATAAGTCTTAAGCTTAATCTCAATGTTGTCTGGGTAAAAGTAACAAACCAAAGCAGATACAACAGTCTTATGCGCACAAGTCATTGACTAGACAACAGCGTCAATGGATTCCCTAGCTCTTAAAGGATCATTATCCTTAAGCTCACAAGGGCGACAATACCTCCTCTTTCCCCTCTCAGCATTAGACGAACGACACTTAGAGCCGCACCGCTCACACTTAAACCTCCGAGACGGCAAAGCTTCATAATCCTTCTTCTTCCGACTATTCTCCCGCCCCATAACAATGCTCTTAAGTCATAAGTGTCTATCCATCCACGCCGACCCTCTTTTTTGCATAAAAACCATATCACCTAAAGCCATTCAAGTCTGTCAATCTTTACTTCTTTGTTTTCGTTTTTATTTCTTGTTCCCATAAATTAATATCATTCGGATTTATCTTCCGTATCGTTTTCAGCTTCTTTGTTCCAGACTGGGTTAGCGTAGTGATAGGCCACATGTGACTCTTTAAGGCAGTCTGCTAAGTGATTGTTAGCACGGTTAGGATCTTTAGTTGTATAGACATTGATCTTTTTACCTTTCTCAAACTTCTGCACGCGGCGCTCATCAATAAGCTGCTCGGATAGTATACCCCCGTCATTATTGTAATCCCTAGGCAGGTAAATCCTGCCATCAGGATCGTCTTGAGGAGTAGCCCCATGGCCTCGAAGTCTTTGAGCTAACACCCAGTTCTTCATCGAGGTGTCGTAATAATTATACAGCCACATAGTGCGCCTCTTGTGCATCATCTTCTTAGCCTCCACTAACCCACTAGCCATTTTCCTGTCTCCACCTTTGGAAGGGTTCATTTTCCCACCAGTAGCCCAGCAATAATCATAAACCTCCTTAGCATCATAGCCAGAGTCCACAATCCCCATGTTAGCGATGAATTGCATATCACTGCCCAGGCATGCATGTTTTTGGTTTCTCAATGTTTCAATTTCCCGCCAGGAAACAGCCTCACCCCAGTCAATAATAGCAACATTCCCGAACTCATCCCAGCAAGTTTTCATCCACCAAAATGAACGCTTCTGAACATCCACAGTAGTTAGAAAATACTTAGGAATAAAAGGCAGCTCCCCGCGCTTATACTCAGGAGAAAACTCCAACAGAGCCTCCACCGTCTTATGCGTATTCTGAAACGCAGCTACATCAAACGCCAAACCTAGAATATTATTATAAAACCCATGTAGCCCATCTGGCGTGCTCTTAGCCTCAAGGAACTTCACCGCCATCATCCCCCAAGTGATTTGAGGAGCGAGAAACTGATTATAGAGATACCCAACAATATGTTTAGGGGCTTCTGGATTCATCGGGATAAAACGCCCCTCACGCACAAGCTTCATCCTGTAGTCCTCGGTGATACTCTCGCCACAATTTACGCAGCCATAGGTAGTCTCTTTAGCAACACGCTCATAGTCCCATTTACCATTATCTTTCTTACATTGGGCAAACTGGATTCTATCCTCAGAAAAAACCCACGGTTGTTCATGATCACAGTGAGGGCATTTAAAATGGTGCTCTCGCTGATCGGACATATCATAATACTCGTCAATATCCCCTGAAGGAACAGTAGGAGTAGAAGTTAGAATAGCCTTCTCATCAGGCTCGAAACTTGTCAAACGAGCCAATGCCAAGAGCAAAGCCTTTGCCTCTTTACCTTTAGATTTATGAATCCATTTATTGATTTCATCAAACAGACCTATCCCACAACTCTTAGACGCCAAAGCATTAACAGAACTACCATGCGCAAAGTAACAAGGAATGCCGTTAAATAACATCTTCTCCTGAGTCCACTTTCTAGCAGGTGGAACAATCTCCATGATTGGCTTACAAAGCTTCATCATCGGGTGTAGCCTGTCCGTCAAAAAGTCCTTAACATCTCGTTCTGTTTGACCCACGTAAATCATCGGTATCCCCTTCGTGACAGCATAGAAAAACAGCACTATCTGATTAAATAAAGTCCCTCCCACTTGCACGCCCTTCTTAAGAACAAGCATTCTAACATGAGGCTCCGTAATAGTCTCGAACACAGGACGCCACGCTGGAGTATATCCAGAATCATAATTACCATGAACCTTAGAAAAAGATGCAGGAAGAGAGACATACTTCTCAGCCCATCGCCACATGTTAAGCCTTTCCAAAGGCTTAAACAGACGCCGCGTTATCTTTTTTGTTAGGGTTAAAGTTTTCGACAAGCTCGAACTCATAAAAATTTTTGTAAATTTCCTCCACCATTAGCGCGACTTTACCAGCCTGCTCCGCCTTAATATCTCCTGTTAAATCACGAGTGATCCTGATCGCTGCTCTATCAATAATCTGTTTCACCCCACCCATCAGCTTGCTAACAGCTTCCTCAACATCTTTCAGGGCAAAACTCTCCCTCCTCTCAAGTTCAATTTTATGCTGCTTATCTTGCACAGTTACCAGAGCCTTAGCCGTCTCATTCTGCTGCTTTTCATAAGCCATCATCATAGATATTAGATCTAAACGTTCTTTTATCTCCGCAGGATCTTGAGTATCTCCTATAGCATCAACCTGCTGCTTGAGTCTCTGTATCTCTGCCTCATGATATTTAAGCTTGGCATCCGCACTAGCGGCAAAAAACGCCAACCCTCGAAGTAGCTCGTCGGTGATTTGAGTGGCGGTAGGTGCTACCCCCTTAACCTCGGACACAGAGGAAACCTCCATTTTTCCGAAATTTTCCACCTTAACTTTTCCCCGACCAATATTGGCCATATACCAAGATTTTGCCCGCTCCACAGAGTCACGCGGCATGCCCTTTTTCCAGTATTTTGAGACCATAGAAACAGACACCCCAATGGCCTCTGCAATATCACTTCTCAATGTTTTAGGACGTGCCATCTAATGCCGAATGTTAATAACTGTTTTGGGTAAAGTTCCTTTCGTTCACAAAAATAAAAAACAGCCCGAACCCGCGCCTCAGGAAACAGCATTCTGATAGATCCGTAAAAGATTCCTTTTTGCTAATCTGAGGCATATATTTCGTCGATTAACTCCTTCATCGGCCTTAAAACCACCTGCGCCTCCAATCTCTGAGATTCTGACAGCCCTGACACTCCGCCAACACGCTTCAAGCCAGTGCAAAAGGTATCTAGAGGCTTGGCGAGATTGAGAACGCTGAACGGCGGCTTGATGCGCTTAGCCTGATCCTCGACCGTTTTCATGGTTGTCTGGAGTAGGCGGCCTATCTCCTTGCTTCCTAGTTTCTTGACATCATCCTCTGTAAACTTGTCAGCAACCCTCATACAAAGAGACAATTTATCTCTCGATATATCTGCAAAGGCTGATTCCATAAGGGTTTCAAACATGTCTGCCCCCATCTCACGCTTACGCTCAAGGCAGTAGACACCCACTGTATGAGATACCGCTATAGATTGCCTACGCTGCAATTCCGCCTCATTAACAAGCGACTCGATTTGATTGATATGATGGATAACATCCTCATCTGAGGACACGGCTGGGAAGTATAATTGCTGGTTCATATTCTTGATTTGTTTGGTTTACGATTAAGGGTTTTGAGGCAGGGGATGAATTGAAATAAGCTCTTGGAGACATCATGCACATGCTGCCTAGATGCGCCTGATTTGCACCCAGTAGGGTCTGGTTTGCAGAAATGACCTATGCTTTCAAGAGAGTGGTGCCTCGATAAGTCAGGGCGGACATGGAAGAGCATTATTTCATGCCGCATCGCTATATCAGCGGGGGTTTCACCACGATTTATCCAGTTAAAAATCACTCCCAAAAGTTCCCCCGCATCAGAGAGAACTTTACTATTTGGTTCTTCTTCTTGCGGATCAAAATAGGGGTGATCAACGGAAGTATCCCGTCCCCAGAAGTCAGTCTTTTCGGTGTTTGACATGATGTTAATAATTAGTGAGTATTGATACAATTAAAATACCGTTATGCGATACCACCAAAACCCCGCGAAAAACCAACTTTTGACGTCAGCATGTGCAATTTCCGCCATATTTTAACTTGAAACCCCCTATTTATCTGACTACGAATCAGGAGGCCAGGGGTTCGAATCCCTTCGGGTGTACCATTTATTTGCTGTATCATTTTCATAACTTGATCCTTTATAGCTAAAAGACTCCCATCTGTCATCATAAAGTTACTCACATCCTTATCAGGATGTTTTTTTGTGCCTTTAGCTAATGACAATACAGCTATAATACAGCTATGATATGTTTATCATCTTGCTTTATGATACGTTAATACACACTTTTTAACCATGCCGCGCCACGTGACCTATCTCCCATACAAAGTAAAAATAAACGGCAAGAAGCGTTGGCGCGTATTTATCCCCACCATGGGCAAGCGGGATGAATCAGGAAAACGCATCGGGAAACAGAAAACATTTAGAACCAGAGAAGAAGCTGATGCATACTCAGCACCCTATCGAGACTCGCTCAAGAAAGGAGAACCCCTATTCTCCGACAAATGCCCAGCATACAAAACACTGGAGGAAATGGTTATGGAGGAAGGCTTTACCGATCTAGAATCTTTTACCGAAGAAATGCTTACCGCTAACTCTCATGCCCGACAGCAAGAATTCGGCGGCGTCACTCCCGCCCTACAGCACATCATCGAGAATCAGATCAAGTGTGTCAGCAACTACACCCTAACACAACTACTAACATTCTACCGCCAGAAGCATGCAGATTGGAGTAGCAGCATGCTATCCACTCACAGAGCATGTATTAAACACTTAGTAAACACACCCGCCCAGCGGCTAGCTATATTCCCCGAAGATTCAGAATCAGACCCCTCCGCCCTACTCACACGGGACATCGCCAACGCCAAAGCTAACACACTAACAGCAGAGTTCTGGTATGCCTACCTAGAAGCCTTCCGTGCCTCCCCTCTATTCTCATCAGTTCGCACCTACAACGGAATGCTACAAACAATCAAAGGAGCCTACGCCCTCGCCGTCTCCACTCGCCAGCTACAGACCAACCCCGTATCCGAAATAAAAGCCCTCGCCAAAGTCGCCAAAAACCCAACCGTCATACGCCCCGAAACACTCAAGAAGCTACTCACCCAATGTGCTAGACACGAGCCCCGCGCCATACCTTACTTTATCCTCGTCTTTTACACAGGAGCCAGACCAGGCGAGGAAGCAAAACGCGTGAAATACCGACACATATTCTTAGATGATGATCAGGAAACGATCACATCCATCCAGATACCTCGCCCTGACGACAGGAACGAAAAAACGAAAACCAAGAAAAACCGTCTCGTAGAGCTAGACCCCTGCGCCGCCGCATGGCTCCTCCCCTACCTCCAGAATCACCAACCAGATGACTACCTCCACCCCATCGGCCGCGATGGCAAACCATCAGACACCGTCCGCAAGAACATTCGGAACGACCTAACAGGAGGGAAATACAACAACGGCAAACCCCTCTTTACGTGGAATCAAGAAAACGGCACCATCTCCCGCCACTCCTACGCCACCTACTACGAAGCAAAATACAAAGACACACCAGAGACACGCACAAAACTCCAAAACCACCTCGGACACACCACCTTTGACACCTATCAGACCTTCTATCAGAACGACACCGTTTTCCATAAACGCGGCATAGAATACTTTAACATCTACCCCACCCAGTCCGATCTAGACCACATCCAGAAATACCTCGCCACACACTAACACCCCCATACAGCATGGACACCCCACCACCTCTACCACCATCACAACACAACCCACGCCCCACCCCAACCATACCGCGTGTTAGAAAAGGACACATCATATGCCCTAACCCTCACTGCCATTACACAGGATCACCAAGGAAGAAAGCAAGAGGAAGCTGCCTAATCGGCATCCTACTACTCTGTATATTCATCCTCCCAGGTATCCTTTACTTTATTTTCCTAGGCGGATACCGCTACTACTGCCCAGCTTGCGGCATCCAGACAGGAAACGACACATAAAATCCAGACCCCCGATTTAACGTTCAAGTCTATATTTTCCGCTGGCGTTCAATTACTCTGTTATCTTAAAAAAACATGTCTGAACGATTAGCCCAAGAAGTCATTAGCGGTAAAAAGAAATTCATCGAAAGCTATATGCTCGGTAGTGTTTACTTCCCCTCTACCAAAACGCATACTACTCAAGAACTGATTGAAAGTTGGTGTAAAGAGCACGATATTGAGGCCGATGCAATCGAAAGGCCTGGCAGCGATAGGGGA
The DNA here is from genome assembly GCA_937934595.1 of uncultured Verrucomicrobiales bacterium. Taxonomy (GTDB): domain Bacteria; phylum Verrucomicrobiota; class Verrucomicrobiia; order Verrucomicrobiales; family Akkermansiaceae; genus Rubritalea. The sequence goes on from CALGZA010000092.1 coordinate 16,221, forward strand.
CAAATCATAAATCTGTATTGGAACGGGAGGAAGGGTTAATGAATTTGACGGGAGCCCAAGTGACTCCATATTCATCAAAAAGCTTTTTTAACTTAGTGGGGCATTTTGAATACTCTTCCATTCTATGATCAGCCATCATTTGCTTTCTTTTTTCAAGTTCAACACTCATATTAATACTTAAGCGTAAACCGAAAATAGATAACAATACGCAGTAGATAACCCCTCCGCCGCCGCGTAGCCAACTTTTCCCAACACTCAACCATGAACCATTTCAGCAAAGTTCACCCTCGCTTACGGGGTATCTATGCTATGACGTTATGTAAAATACTTTCTCAGTGTAACTCTAATCGTTTCTAGCTCTTCTTCACTCAGGCGGCTCTTGCCGTGTTTTACGTCACGTATCCGCCCCGCTCTGATTCCTACCTCTACTTCTAACCTTTTTGTGTTAAGAAGAGGGAGAAGTGTTTCAAGCTTCTCCCATGTTAGTTTTTTAGACATTAGAAACTTTTTTTAGCTCCCATCCATATTGCATCTCACCATAGAACAAATCTTTTTCCTCATGATGGTTTCTAATTGTGAAACCTCCTTCAAAAACAGCTTCTACATAATATTTTTCAAAATTACTATGATCTGAATAAATTACCATGTCACCTATTTCGATAATTTCCCCGCTGTCGATTTGCTTTTCTAAAATTGATTTAATATTGCTTAAGGTCATGGGCGTATATTCGCATAATTTAGCGAAACGTCAATATCTTTTTCGCGTTTTTTTGCGATTTATTTTAAGGACAACAAGACTACCCTGATCCGCTCAAGCTCTTCTTCGCGCATAGAGCACCTGCCCAGCTTACAGTCAGATATTTTACCTATACGGATGTTTGATCTCTTTTCCAGCTCCTTAGAGTTCAGCAGAGGGAGATTTTCGAGTAGCTTTTCGTAGGTCAGCTTAGGCATAACTCTCCCTGTTTGCTCTTGAATATCACGGATTGTTTATCTCTACGACAATATGTCTCCCCGTTTCTATTTGCTATAATAGCATAAGACATGCACCTATGACCATAAGCTAGTAGATCCGTGTCATGATCAAGGCATATCTCCCGCCAGTCACAGGACTTGCAAGGATTGCCCTTCACCTCACTTTTTAGTAAGGCGAAGAACCCTTTTGGAGCTTCATTAGCATCTACCATTTTAAGCTATCCTCTCCATTTCATTCCACGTCTTAATATCCAATCGCATGTTCAAGAAGCCGCCTTCAATCTTTTTAAACATAGTCCCTACAAGAGCTTGTTCTTTATTTGCTACAGCTACTAAAAAGCCTTTAAACTCCATAAAGTCAACCCTTGTTCTTAATTGTGGTAGGTCATAATCACTTAAAGCTATGAACCTCATGTGATCAACGTCTTTAGCGGTAGCTCCCTCATCAAATGACATTTCTATTTTATTTAATGCGTTTAGCATTCTTACTGATACTTCGCTTAGCTGGTTTGTTGTCATGGCTAAATACTACGATTATTTTCGTATTAAGTAAATATCTTTCTACGATTATTTTCGTATTTCTTTCAACTAATCTAAAATAACAAGACGCTGGACTCGACGGCTAACGCCGCCTGGTCAGATTCTACGTTCGTCTAAAAATGTTCGTGTAGAGGTATAATAACTGGAGTATCAAATAAATATGCACTCTTTACCCCGCAATCAGAACAGATGTATCTCAAGAGGTCGTCATAATAAGCAACAAGTCAGTGCAGGCAATGGCGGGTTGCGCTGCTGGTTTCTTCGGTATCGTCAGACTCGCCATGCCTGACTTCAGCGTTAGTCATTCAATTTTTACAAACCCTACACAGAGGAAATTGGTGCACAAGTTGCGTATTCATCGCCAAAATCAATACCCCACCGCTTATAAGCCCATCTTCTAAGCCTATCTCCTGATGGTCGATCTGGTAAATTCACGTCAGATACAATAAAGTTCCACATGTCAGCTTCATCTTTTCTGTTCTTCTGCGCGAATAAATATCTAGCAGATTTTAGCAATTTAGTTTCTTTATTCATAAGTATTTTCATTTCCTATTTCCACAATTAGGTTGAGTTCGGAACTTCCAGCTCATGGCTGATCTTAGAGTTCTGCTGAGGATCTCGGAGCATCTCTTTTCGCCATTCTATAATGAGAGCTGATGCCATCTTTCTAATATCCCCCGCATCGTAAATTTCAGGTAGCCCATCGTTCTTAAGATTCTGATTCCAGTAGGATGATAAGGGTAATCCGAATGCATCACCGATCATGGATGCGAGCCGAGCCATCTCATCGTTATCTTTCATAGCCTCGGATTCCTGCCCTAATCGTTTCCTGATTTCAGCAATGATGATCTCGGCACTCTGGCCAGCGGATTTTTCCGCGCTGCCATCCCTCTCCCTGCTTATCAATTCATGAGGTAGGGGTATCACAATATCCCCGTCACCCATTTCTCTGTTGGCGGTATCGTCTCGGCTATCTAAGCCATCGCGGTAAAGATATTCGCAACGACTTAGAATGATATATCCTTTTTCTCGGTCTATTTTAATCATGATTATTTATCATTAGATGATGATGAGGTCATCGATCATATCATCCCAATTTTCTCCATTTAATATCTGTCAAACAATTGTGCCAGTCATACAGGGGATTGAGTAACCCGTCTATAGTTGCATACAGCTCAACTGTGTTACCCTTGCTTACATACTTAACCTCAATCAACTCGGCCTCATAGTCATTCTCCATGCAGGCCATGAGATACTCGCCCTCTTCTTGAGGTATAGTATAGCAAGGTGCCGCACCTACACAGACTCCCCGCTGGGATTGGCTCAGGATGACGCGGCGGAGTTTTTGTTGTCTTAAGTCTGCTAGTGATTCTGTTTTCAGATTTGATTGTGTCATAATCCTAACATTAGCTGGTTAATTTCTGCTAGTTCTCTACGCTCTTTTTTCAGATCTAGGATGCGGAATTCTCGCCTTTCTCGTTGTCTTCTTCGTTTGCTTCTTGCGCAGGATGGAGCGGTGTCACTTGCCCGTAAGGCTCCTCTT
>CALGZA010000093.1 GCA_937934595.1 uncultured Verrucomicrobiales bacterium
GAGGGAATCAACCCACGAGATTATCTGGAGCACGTCATCCCCGCACTACACAGCCAACAACCCGAAGACCTCACTCCAGCTAAAATAGCAGACCACCTCAGAAAATCAGAAATCGCCTAGCCCAAATTTAAGACGCTTACGAACCATCAGCAATAGCCACAGAAGAAACTCCTACACCTGCTAAACCAGCTATAATAAATGCAGCCTTTCTAGCTACAAACAATGACACACGTTCTCTATTTAATCTCTTCATAATATATTTGTTCAAATGAAAATTTATTTTTCCACTAAAACAACCATACCAAAAAAATACCATCCCACTGTAAACAACTCCTAAAAACACACCACATTCAAACACCAAAATGGCTCAAATAAATCAGCCACTATACAACAAAATACACATACCAGAACTCTCAAACAACCAAGAGATCTGGTACAAATCTAAACCCCTACAACAAAGTAGAACGAGAATACAAAGATACCACCTCCACACCTCTCGCCTCTATTGCCGCACGCCCACCTTCCTCACGATCTACAAGAATAAGTGCAAATTTAACCTTACCCCCAGCCCTCTCAATAGCTTCTATGGCCTGAATAGTTGACCCCCCAGTAGTAATCACATCATCAACAACTACGACATCGTCACCCTCTTTAAAGTTACCCTCTATCTGCTTACCTCGCCCATGACCCTTCGGCTCCTTGCGTATATTGAAAACTTGAATCATTTCCTCAGGGTTCTCCACTGCCGAACTCATACCCACTGCTAGTGATATAGGATCAGCCCCCATCGTCATCCCACCTATCGCATCTATAGCAAGCCCATCAGACTCTATCTTCTCCCTCACCTTAGCCCATCCTAGCTTACCAATAAGCCCGGCACCCACAGGATCTAGCGCGGTCACCCTACAATCAATATACAAATCAGAAACCTTACCAGAAGCTAATGTAAACTCCCCAGTCCTTACTGATTTTTCTAACAACATTCCCTTAAGCTCATCATAAGTCTCTGACATACGCAAAGAATCACAGCAGATAAGACCATTGTAAATGAAAAATCCCAGAATCCGCTTTAACAGATTCTAGGACTAAATAGCTGTTACTGCACACCTAATAAAGCGCGCATGAACAAGTTACGACTGCGGTAGAATCACAGACTTAGAATAGTGACGCCCGTGCTTCTTAAGATACTTAGCTAAATCAGACTTATTATTAATGTTCTTAGTCTTAATTCCGTTCATCCCTTCATCAGATAAGACCAATATACTCACATCAGCACCTGCCAAACGCGGCGCACCTGCATCACTCGGAAGCGTCAGCGCAGCACCATCTACTAATATCTGGTTACCTCGTATACTCAAACTCTTACTAGCACCATTCGTTTGAATAACCACTCTCTTATAACCACTCTTCCCATCTGCCAGAGAATATTCAAAGTTGAAACTCAACGTAAAATCATATATGTTCTCTGCTAAATAATTCTGCTCAGAGACAATCTCATCTAAAGAATAATCTCTTTTCAAATCAGCTTCTTCTAATTTCTCATTATTTACCGCTACATCAGGGTCAATAGACTGCTTCGCCAGCGCAGCATCAAAAGTAAAGTTAGGATCTATTCTCTCTCGGTACAAGGCGTAAACCGGCTTCTGAGTAGCACCTCCTATTAAATCCTGATAAATCAACTTGTATCTAACCAATGAAATATCACCGCCCAGATCATCAGTAGTATTAATCTGTCCGTTATAGCGATCAGTTACTGCAGAGAAAAAACTAACTACCAGTGGATTTCCTATCTCTGTAGAACCATCTGGCCCATTTTCACTAGAGTTATTACCACTATCTTTTACTAAAACCCACTCATAATTATTTCCGCTTCGCACTACAATACCTTCAAGATCCTTGCCCACCGTAGAAAACACCTCCTGAGCGAGACGTGACGCCCTCGTCCTACTATGCGTATCCTTCCATGAACCTACTGCAATTTTAGTCATACCCATGAGCAAGCCTAATATCACGATCGTAATCGACATCGACACCATTAGCTCAATAAGCGTGAATCCCTTGCTGTCATATCTGCTTCTTGAATTATGAGTTTGTTTTATACCTATTTTCATTTGATTTAATATTTATAAGTTATCTACGTATCGCCATGTTCACATCTGTAACAGAATTTCCTAAACTACCAAAATCCCAGTTGCTCCCGGATACAAAGTTGTAAGCATTTGACCTAAGCTTATAGAACTCAGCTTTAAATGCTATCGCAGCCTTGTTGTAATCTGCTGATTGAGCTATCTTCGCACCAGGATTATCAGAGTCCGTGATCCCCGCAATGAGCGTTCCACTCCCATCCTGCCATGCCTCCAAGGCAGCACCATCAGAACGCTTAACCAGTTGAGTCATCTTCACGACAAAAACAGGTCCATCTATCACCCCAGGCGCCAACTCACTCTGAAGGAAACCGCTCGTCATGCTACGCACGGCCGTCTCCACTACGTAATCCTGCCCCTGTATTCCATCTGAACCCGTATAAGGAGGTAGTATACCATCATCATCGTTATCAGTAAGTTGCGCCTTATACTGGTATAATAAAACCGCTTTAGCCTGCTCATGTGATGAACTAATCATCTGAAACGCTTTATCAAAAGAACCAGTCAAAGCTCCACCACCTGCACCTTGATCAGACGTCCTTAAAACACTCATCTCCTTATATAAAGCATCCTTCATCCTGTTAGCATCTTTTATGTTCAAAGACCGCTGAATATTCTTCTGAGCAGGACCAAATACTCCCAAAAAAGTGGTAAGTAACAAGGTCACTACACCCAATGCTATCGCAACCTCAACAAGCGAAAAACCATGCCTTTCTCTTGCTGAAGAAGAACCATCGAAACCTCTCCCATGCTCTGATATAATACGTAATTTCATAAATTTATTAGTCTAGTGTCAATAAGTTCAAAATTGGCCAAATTTATAATCAAGTTAAAATTCAGGATCAGTCGAACCATCAATAATCTGTCCGGGACTCCTAAACATCGCGCTCCTCCCATTAGCCCATATTTTGAACCCTCCTATATCTCTTTTTGCATCTTTACTAGCTTTCGGCGTGTCTTGCCCAGGTAGTAATGTACCTGCCTGAACTACAAACCGACCCTCCTGCAATGAATCACCTGCTCCGTCCAGTAATGCACCTTCAGAATTAAATCCATAAACGTAGCACTCCTTAGGAGACAAATCCCCAGGAAATATAGCCGTCTGCTTATCTCCATCCGTCTGCAAACTCAACTTTGCATTAAAAAAAGTGTTACTCGGAAGCAAAGTTGGTCTAGATACCAACCGCCACTGAGTCGCTTCAGCAACATTATTCACTGGTGCTCCACTTGAATCCCTACCAGTCGCCACACCAATCATCTTCAAATAACGTTCACGCTTATCAGCACTAGATCCACTCGTATCAGCATAAATAACGACCCTAGTAGCAACACCAGACATCGCCTCTCGCCTAGCATGACTAAATATACTCTCCGCCAAAGGAACCGCAGTACTAACCCCCTTAGCTGTAGACATGCTCTTTATAGCCCCTACGCCCACACCTAACAGCGTAGCAATAATACCTAAAACCACGAGTATCTCCACTAAAGTAAACCCTTTACATCGGCTTAACCTCAACTTCGGACAACCTTCAGCACGCTCGGCCGGCCCATCATTTGTATGTTTAAAATTATGTCTCATAGGAATTAATAAATATCTCTAATATTACAATAAATTCAATTTAACCCTGTTTTAGACTATGAACAAGAGTTAAAGATATTTACTACACTACAGAAGTTTCACTGAATAGCAAGATAAATTGTAAATACAAAGTAAACAAAGCTCAAACCCCTCCCAGAACAACAAAAACAAAAAAGTTTGAATAAATCGCCTTACACCAATGTCATATATGCATAACAAGAAAAATAAATAACATGAAAATACAAAACCTATTCAACCTCTTAAACATCCGCATCCTCTCTGCCTTAATCAGCGCATCACTAATTAGTTCATGCGCATACGAATCCCACCCAGCAAGCTCATCTAACAGCAACCCATACAACAGATCCAATAACAACAGCATCGCAGCTCCCCTCATCGTTGGAGCCACAGCCATAGGTGCACTCGCATACATCGGCAGTAAACATAAAAACCACCGCCGATCTAAACAGCACCACAGAAACTGCCATAGCAACTACCACAGAGACTACGCATACAACCGTCACAGATCTTACCGCTACGATAGCAGCCGCCCCAGAAGAACACCACACCACTACCGCAACGACCGCAGACACTCAAGAGACCACTACAGAAGCAACCGCCACCACAGAAATGAAGTAAGAAACAGCTACAGGAACAACGCTCGCGACGCTCTCAGAAGAAAAAGAGATTCACAATATTAGCAAAATTTACCCTCCCCACCTACACTCAAAACTTGACTATCCTCCCTCTCCTGCGTTCACTCCGTCAAATTAACTGAAACACTTATCTATCGTGAACGCACACCAAATTTATCAAGCCGCTGACCCATCTCTTATCTCAGACCTATTCACATGGCTCCGTAACGAAGAGAAAGATCTCTACAAAAACACCGTCGCATCACTAGCTCAAGACCGCAAGCTACGCCCAGTCTTCATCCAAAAAAAATCGCTCCCAGATCAATTCAAGTGGCTTCACAAAACCCTCAAGCTAAAATCAACAGACATGATGGGAGAACACCTCTTCCAGCTCTTCTTCATGAAAGGAAATGAAGAACTACTCGTCACCTTCTGTGACAACATGGGCATAGAACACGATGGTAAAGGATCCGTCGAATCAGAGCTACCAAAAACACTAGACCCTGATAAAGCCAAAACCGCGCTCGACGCTCTTCTAGAAAAATTTGACACCAAACTAGTCACTGCCTACCTCTACGTTTTCAACCTCCAAACTGAAGGCGGGTGGGACTCCATCACTGAACTTCTCAAGAATGATGAACGCCTAAAATTAGCATAACCGCTTCATCGAAAAACCCACATCTTAAACAACAAAAGTATGGACCCTACATTCGGCCAGCGTGACTCTAAAAAAGACATCGAAGAACTACCCGTCTTCGCGCCCAAATTTGACTCAGACGGACTCATCCCAGCCCTAGCTATTGACTCAGAAACCAATGAGCCACTCATGCTAGCCTACATGAATGATGAATCACTTAAAATGACCATCAAACTCGGAGAAGCAGTTTACTACTCACGCTCACGCCAAGAAATCTGGCATAAAGGAGCTACCTCAGGACACACTCAGAAAATCAAATCAATCAAAACAGACTGCGACCAAGACGCTCTCATCATCTACGTAGACCAACACGGATCCGGAGCTTGCCACACAGGCAGAAACTCATGCTTCTACCGTGAAGTCGCCATCGGAGACAACACATCACCTACAGCCCTAAGATTCACAGAAGACCTCACCTTTAACCCAGAAGACGTCTACAAGAAATAAATCCACCTTTCTCCCCCTGCAACAAAATGACTGACAATATCCAATCCATCCAAAACGAAGCAGTAGCCGGCATAAACGCCGCCAATGACGAACGCTCACTAGAAGAAGCACGCGTCGCATTCTTAGGAAAAAAAGGAACACTCGCCTCAGCATCAGCAGGGATGAAAGACGTCGCAAAAGAAGATAAACCAGCATTCGGCGCCGCACTCAACAAAGCCAGAAACGCCATCACCCAAGCTCTAGAAACAAAAACTAAAGAACTACAAATCCTAGCAGATAAAAAATCCGTAGCAGGCATCGACCTCACACTCCCCCCTCGTGAACTCGCAGCAGGCGGACTCCACCCCCTCACCATCATCAAAGACAGAGCAATTCAAATCCTACGCCGTATGGGATTCGCTCTCGCTGACGGCCCCGAGATAGAAACAGAATACCACTGCTTCGATGCCCTAAACACACCACACGACCACCCCGCACGCAACGAAAAAGACACATTCTACTTCGACGGTGGCAAACTCCTCCGCACACACACATCATCGGTCCAGATACGCACCATGGAGAACAACACCCCACCAGTCCGCATCATCGCACCAGGATCAGCATACCGCAGAGACGATGTAGACGCCACGCACCTTCCCGTTTTCAATCAGCTAGAAGGACTATATGTAGACCAGGACGTTAAACTAGGTGACCTCAAAGGAACACTAGAATACTTCCTCCAAGCCATGTTCGGGGACGATACAGAAGTTCGCTTCCGCCCCCACTTCTTCCCATTCACAGAACCCAGTTTCGAAATAGACGTTAAACTCAAAATAGACGGCCAAGAACCTAAATGGATCGAAGTAGCCGGCTGCGGAATGGTAGACCCAGCCGTCTTCAGCTCTATTTCATCACAACGTGGAGACCAAGCATTTAACCCTGAATCCATCACTGGTTACGCATTCGGCATGGGCCTCGACAGACTCGCCATGATCCAGTGGGGAATCAAGGACATCAGACCCCTCATCGAGAACGATACACGCTTCCTCCAGCAGTTCTCATAAAACCAAAACAACCTCCCTTGTCTTTCACATCAAAAGACTCACCACATTTTATGCCATGAGCCTTCAAATCCTAGATGCAAATCCATCTAAATGATTATGCCACAGTCTAATTCGTAGACAAAATCACAAAAGTCCCCATCAACTGACTCTCCAGAATCGTAGTAACACCATCAGCTGTATCAACCTCTCTACTAGGCGTCAGCTGTGCCGTGAAAGACCCTCCAGTCGCTGACCCAAAATTCAAACTATAAACAATCGTCGGCTCACCAGGATCACTTGGCGTAACTGTCAAAACTCCATTATTATAAGTATAACCACCAGTACTCCCCACTCCAACAGAATCTGGATCAGATTGAATATCGGCCACAGCCTCATCCACAACTGACTGAAGATCAGCAATCGTCGAACTCCCAGAAACCGATACCAAATTCCCAGCTATCACCGTCGCATCGCTCGCACCAAAACTCACAGTATTCTCACTTCTAACATCCACAACCGTCACTCCATTTACCGGAGTCACAGCAGTAGCATCAGAAGAAAAAGTCGTTGTAAACTTTGCATCATCTAAAAATTGAATCTTATACCCACTTATATCTAGCGGAACTAACTGAGGATTGACACCAACAGAATCACTACTGCCACTATCACAGGAAATAAATAAAAATGTTGAACACGCTAAGCATAACCCAAAAGCACTTTGTATATAGTTGTTTTTCATATGCCCATTTAGACCAAGCACCTTCAAAATAAATTCAATATTTCTAAAAAAAAATTCTACTCCCCCTCGCTCAAAATAGCTTCAAACTATACAGACACAGCATTAAAGCCCCCATCAATAACAATCTCAGAACCCGTAATAAAGCTTCCCGCCTTAGCAGAGGCCAATAACAAAGTAGCACCTATCAACTCATCCGGATCCCCAAACCGACTCATCGGCGTCTTCCTCAAGATCTCCAACATCCTAGCCTCATCTAAAGCCCGCCTATTATCCTCCGACGGAAAAAAACCTGGAACCAAAGAATTCACCCTAATGTCATTATCCGCCCACTCACTTGCTAAATTCTTAGTCAGATTCAGCAGCGCAGCCTTAGATGCAGAATAAGCAAAAGCATTCGTCATTGGATCCAAACCAGCTATCGAACCCACATTAATAATCGATGCAGGTATATTATGCTCTATGAAATACTGGCCAAAAACCTGACAAGCCTGAAACGTAGAAGTAAGATTGATGTCTAAAATCGTCTGAAACTCATCGGCAGGAACATCAAAAACTGACTTAGATGAATTAACACCAGCACCATTTATCAAAATATCAATCCTCCCAGAACGCTCTAACACTATATCCAATAGCGCATACAAGGAACCCTTAGCCATCAAATCCGTCGCTACAAAATAAGCCTTCTCACCCGCCCCACAATCATCAGATGAAGCATGTATCATATCTAACCTTACTTCCGCCTTATCCTCATTCCTACCCGCTAAAACCACCTCTACACCAGCCTTCGCCAGCCCTATAGCCATCCGCGAGCACAGCTCACCAGTCCCACCAATAACAACCGCTACCTTTCCCTCCAGATCGTAAAGCTTATCAATATAACTCATATTCATATAATGCTACCACAGAATCATTAGTCAAGTAGCACCTAAATTTATAAACCCAAACGCCCCAGTAACAATCAAAACCAATTCTTACTCGCAAAAATAAACAACCCCACTAGTCTTCACTCATGAAGCAAAAAGCACTCGAACTACTCAAAGAACTCACAGAAGCACACAGCATCCCAGGATACGAAGACGAAGTAAGAGCCATCTTCGCCGATGAACTAGAAAATGTCGGTGGCAAAATAGACTCAGACCGTCAAGGCAGCGTCTACTTCGAGCGAGGACTCGGTGAAAACAGCGGCCCACGCGTCATGATCGCAGGCCACATGGACGAAGTAGGCTTCCGTGTCCAGCACATCAGACCAGACGGATACCTAAAATTCGTAGCAGTTGGCGGATGGTGGCCACACACCCTACTATCCCAGAGAGTTGAAGTCCTCACCAAAAACGGAGAAAAAATCCTCGGTGCCATCTCCAGCACTCCTCCCCACTTCCTATCAGCAGAACAGCGTAATAAAGTCATGTCTCTCGGTGAACTATTCATAGACATCGGAGCATCAAGCGCAGAAGAAGCTCGTGACACATTCGGCATCAACCTCGGAGACCCCGTCGCTCCCGCCTCAGCATTCACCCCCATGGCTAAAGAAGGATACTACATGGCTAAAGCATTCGACAACAGAGTAGGCATGGCATGCGCTATTCAAGCCGCACAAATCCTCGTAAAAGAAGCAGGTCACCCAAACACACTAATCTCAGCAGGAACCGTTCAAGAAGAAGTCGGCCTCCGCGGAGCTCGCTCACTAGCTAACACAGCCAAACCAGATGTCGCCATCATCCTAGAAGGCCCACCAGCAGACGACACCCCAGGCTTCAACCCCTCAGAAAGCCAAGGTAAACTCGGCGGCGGTGTCCAAATCAGACTCCATGACCCCAGCGCCATCATGAACCCAAGACTCGCTGACCTCGCCATCGACACAGCCATCAAAGAAGGCATCCCATACCAAGTCACCGTCCGTAGCAGCGGAGGAACTGATGCAGGAAGTTTCAGCATGTCTAACGAAGGCGTCCCATGCGTCGTACTCGGTGTACCATCCAGATACATCCACTCTCACAACGCCATCATCGACATAGAAGACTACCTCTGCATGGTCAAACTATCAGTGGCACTCGTAAAAAGACTCAATCAAGAAAAAGTCGATGAACTCATAAACTACCTATAATCTAAACCCCTCGGAGCTATCTTTAACAAAACAAAATAAAGACTAAACGCAATCACCTGCAAAGTAATCAAATAATAAGGATAGCTCCCCATATAATCAAACATACTCGCACTATCAGGCTTCCCACTCAAAAAACCATAATTCTGATCAATCACAGCATTAATCACCATCACAACAGCCATATACAACCAGCTCCATACCACAACCCTCCTAAAAGCCCCCCTCCTTGGATAAATCCCCATACCCCACACCAACATCACCGCCGCTACAGGCACCCCACCATGCTGTAGAAAAAAATTATAATACTCCAGCGTATCCCAATCATAACCCAAAGTCGGAGTCAATAACCCCTGCGTAGTACCAGCCAAACCCCATAAATAAGCCACCTCTACCAGCTTATAACTCCTCGTAAACAAAGCAAAAGCCGCCACCACAGAAACAACATCACACAAATACAACGGCAACGCCGAATTCCAAAAAATTCTCCATCCAGTATCCCCCACACCCCAACGACAAAAACTCAACACAGGATCCATCAAAACAGCAAAGATCAACAACCCACCTAAAACATACCTCACCCAACCCTTAACCTCACAAGAAACACCAGATCGCATCAATCGAACCAAAAAAAACGCCCCCAGCACAGTCACAGACAAAGCAACTAAATGCGACAACCCAAAATGCTCAAAACCAGCCATCACCACCATACTCATAAAAATAATCACAGCGCCTCCTCTATAAACTCATACCTAGAATCAAATCGCCCACCATTACACCTCTTACAACAAGAATAACAAGCAGAAGGACCCCTCATCCTCCTCACCCTATCTATCACCTCCAAGCAGCTCGGACACATATACCTCCACCTCTTCCTCTGCTTCCTACTAGGCAACGGCAAACTATGCGTCGCCGACTCACCAGCTATCCCCATATCAGCACAAGCCTGCCGCCACTCAGCACCATGCGCCCTTATATCATTCCCATACCGATAATGCGCCAACAAATGAGCTAACTCATGCAGCAAAGTCTGCTTAACATGCCTCAATGAATCCTCCCCAAGACACAGTAACATAGGATTAAGCTCCACTCTAGCTTGTTGAATAAAAGCCCTACCAGCAGTAGACCGCATCCTCTTATTCCAAACAATATTCACCTCACCAGAATAACACTCACCAGAATACTCCCCTAAAAGAGAAATGGCATCATCAACTATAGTGACAACGCCATGATAAATTTCCTCCCTATCCATCAAACTCTAACTCTAACGCCCAGGCTCAACATTCACAACCTTAGCCGTCTCAGTCAAATCAATCAAATCATTAAGAATAGAAATAGACTCCCTCTTTACAGGGCCCATATTACTTGGCCACTCAGGTGTAATATCAAGATCACCCACCTTATCCTCTAACTTCAGCATGTAAGACTCATCCTCCTCAGTCGGATCAAATATAGGCAGCTTAGCAAGCTTCAAATCCTCACGCTTCAAACTATAAAACGTAAAGCGCTTTTTATCCTCCTCCTGTATCACCTTGAAGCGTGCCAGCCTCTCCTTATTCCTAGCCTTCACTCGTTTATCAGACTCCTCTATATCCTTCAGTCGCTTAGCCTTATTCAAACTATCCACATTCTCCTCTATGCGCTTCTTCATCCTAGCTATATCTTCACGTAAATAACCAAAATCCTTATTCTCAGCAGACCTAGCCTCACTCTTTGCCTTCAACTCCTTCAAAAACAATCGAGATTTGTCAAAAGGCTTATACCCCGGCGACGCCCTAATAAAATCATAAGGTAACGCATAGTCCATATACCTCTCGCCTATCTCCAGCGAATCCAGTAAATTCGGCAAAACAATATCAGACTCCACACCCTTATTCTGTGTAGAAGAACCCGCTACTCGGTAAAATTTTCTAATCGTAGGCTTCAAATATCCAGCCCTCTTTCTACCCTGAGCATTAAACGGTAACATACGCTCCACTTCCATAATCATCTGCACAGTACCCTTACCATAAGATGACTTAGTCCCAACCACTACAGCCCTATTATAATCCTGCAAAGCACCCGCCAATATCTCACTAGCAGAAGCAGACGTAGAATCAATCAAACACACCATCGGACCAGTATAAATAGCTTTATTATACGATATCTGTAAACTAATCTTACCCTTGAAATCCTTCTCCTGCACCACAGGACCTCGGCCAGTAAAGAAACCAGTCATCTTCCTCACCTCATCCAGAGAACCTCCCCCATTCCCACGCAAATCAAAAACCAAACCCTCTATCCCCTCTTTCTTCATCCTCAGCAAAATACTCTTAACATGGTCAGAACACTTATTCTTACTAGCGGAAAAATTAATATAAAAAGAAGGTAATGTCAAAAAACCTATCCTTCGCGTGTCACCATCAGCATCCTTAGACTCAATAATCTCCCCAGCCGCAAAATCACCCTTCATCTCCACAGCCCCTCGCTTAATCGATATCCTCTTGAAAGACCCATCCTTCTTCTCTATCTTCAACCCCACCGAAGTGCCCACTCGCCCGCGAATTAACTCCACCACTTTGTCAATCCTCATAAACATCACATCAACAAAATTACCATCATTCAGATGATCTACACCTACTATCCTATCAGCTAGAGCAAGATCACCTCCCTTACTCGCTGGGCCATCCACAACAATGCCAGAAATCTTAGTTGCTCCATCATTCTCTGCCTGTAGCAATGCCCCTATACCAACAAACTCATTATCCATATTAGCCTTAAACGGCCCATACTCACTCGCTGTTAAATAATCAGTATGCGGCCCATAAGCCTTCGCCGCTGAACTCAAAACATAATCTGCTATACTCTCATCATTCTCATCAAGCGCATACTGTAACATCCGCTTATACTTCAAACTCACCACCTCCTTCACAGACTTCCTGTTCTTCAACGGATTCTCCTTACCCTGCTCCTTTGCTAACTTCGCTATATTATAGCGGCGTAAAGTCTCAGATAAAACCGCCTCCTCTACAAGATTCCTCCACAGCTCACTCAGTGCCGCATCATCAGCAGCCCAGTCCATCTTCTTACGTGATCGCTTTATCTTCCGGTCACTATCAAACGTAAAATCAGAATCTTTCAGAAACTTCTGCGCAAACCCAAGCTTATCACTCACTCGCGCTATATAAAGCGCATGAACCTCACGAGCCGCCTCATTACTCTTACTAATCAATAACCTATTATGAAGATCCTTACCATACTTAGCCTCCAGAGCATCCACATCCTTCTTCGTGAAATAAACCTTAGCAGGATCCAGCTCCTTCATTAACAAATCAAAAATGCGCGGCCCTAATACATCATCATTCAGCTTCTCATAATGCCGATTCATCAACATCTTAGCTAAAGCCTTGCCCACACTATCATAATCAACCTTATTCTGCTGCGCCTGAACACTCACAGACCCAGAAAAAGTCAGCCCCATAAAAGCACCTAGTAGAGATTTCTTGATATTCATAATATTTTTATAAAAATTTGAAATTTCTCAATGCATACCACCAAGAAATAATTGATCCATAGCGCATCATTACCCAACGAAATTGTTTTGTCGAACACTTTTCTCAGCACCATTCACCATATACAAAGCGCTAATAAGCATCAAACATGTCTAAAATATTCATTACTAATAACACTCAATACACCAAACAAATACAGCTAAGATCACAGCAACCTTTCAAAACCACCCAAAAAAATCATCGCCATCCACTAGTCCTCAGGCGTCACCCCCACTATAATATTAAATTCCGCAGTCAGCTCACCCACCTTAGAACCCTTCAGCGGAACAAACTTAACCACCAAAGCACCCATCTTATCCCCCGCCCTCCTCAACAATCCATCACCCTTATTATTCGCATCACCAGCCACATACAACTGAGTCGTCAACACATGCTTCCCCTTATGACTCACCATCACATGAATATGTGGCGCCCTCCCAGGATAAGACACAGGCTTGATCGTCCTAAAATAATACTCCCCCTTCACACTCGTAGAAAACCTACCATAACCCTGAAAATTCTTATCCATCTTCGGATGCCTCGGATCACCCGTATGCAAATAAGCACCATTACTATCCACCTGCCATATCTCCACCAACGCATTCCGCAACGCATTCCCCTTCACATCAGTCACCTTACCATAAAGATGAGTCACCTCACCCACAGCAGGAGTAATCTTATCACTAAGAACCAACAAATCATTATCCGTATCCAGCGGCATCACATTCGGATAAAATGGCCCCTTAGACTGCCGGGGAGTCAGCTCTAACAACTCCGCAAATGCACCAGGCGCTCCAAACAACATCGCCCCACCCACCAATGAACGAGACAAAAAATCACGCTTCGTAAGCCGAACAGAATCAGCACCCAAAACAACACCATCAGTAATAATTTCTTTTTTCATAATATAGATATAATCAAATAACCTAGTGAGAAAATAAAAACCCCTCAAGTTCAAAAAAAAAAAATACAATCCAGAAAAACAATCCGAACCACACCCTCAAACCCCAGAACCCTCACCATCTCACTCCACCCAAACAAACACACAAACAACCCACCACAGTAAAAATCATATAAAACACCCCCCTCACACCATACCATCACCCTAAATCCCCTTTACTCAACTCCCCCTTAAACATACATTCCCCACAGATATGGCCGATTCCCTAAACACCCCAAACAAACACACCACCAACTTCGTAAACCTTACCCTACGCGATGGCCAACAATCCACCCTCGCCCAAGAAGACTGGATCTTCGATCCCGCAGACCTATCAAAAGTCATCGCCGCATCAAAAAAAGCAGGCTTCTCAGGCGCAGAAATCGCCGGCGGCCAAAGCTTCCAAATCGCCATCAACTCCGGCTACAACCCATTCACCATCCTCAACGCCGTCAAACACGCCATGGAATACGGCAACTGCAAAGAAAACTTCCAACTCCAAATGCTATTCCGCGGAGCAAACGCACTCGGATTCAGACACTACGACAAAACACTCATCGAAAAAACTCTCCAAGAATTCATCAAATGCGGAATCGACAAAATCCGCTTCTTCGACGCACTCAATGACATCGACAACCTCAAACTCCCCACCAGCATCACCAAACAAAAAAAAATCACCCTAGAAGCAGCACTCTGCTTCACCCACTACCCAGAACACCCAGACAGATACACAGACCAATACTACCTAAACTACACCCAAGCACTACTCAACGAAGGATACACCGCCATCGCCATCAAAGACATGTCCGGCCAACTCACCGCACAGCGCATATCCACCCTCATCCCAGCCCTCCTAAAAATACTCTCACCAAAAAACACCCCCCTCACACTCCACATCCACTCCACCCACCATGAAAACTCCCTCCACGCCATGCAAGAAGCCCTCAAATACCCCATCCACAACATCGAAACCACAGAAGGCTCACTCGCAGGCGGATCCGCACACCACACACTAAAAAACATCGCACCAAATAACATCCCAAACCCACAAGAATACCAAAACCTACAAAAAACCATCGAAAAAATCTGGTCAAAAAAACCAAACAGAAAAGACCACCACATCCCAGAAACACTCAAACAACAACTCTGCGCCGCAGGCGTCCCAGGTGGAGCCATGCCCTTCGTCATCCGTGACCTCAGCCAACAACAATCCACCATCACAGCCAAATACCAAGCATCAAAACACACCAACAACAACAAAAACCTACAAGAATTCACATCCATCATCGACCTCTTCATCACAGAACTCAAACAAGTCTGCTCAGACGCCAACCTACCACTCCTCGTCACCCCCACAGCAGACATCTGCTGTAAACAAGCCATCGCTAACCTCGCATTCGGAGCAGACCCATACTCAAAAACACTCGCAGGCAGATACCTAAACAACAACAACCAGCCAAACCCAGACACACGCTTCGCCAAACTCATCCTAGGACACTACGGAGAACTCAAATCATACAACCCAAAAACTCCCAAACACAAACCAACACCAGAAATCATCACCTTCTTCCTCGCTCACAACGCAGCACAACTCAAAACAATCAACAACAACGCAGCAGAAAACACCACCGGAGACGACCTCCGAGAAGCCCAGCAACAAGCCTGGAAACTCATCCAAAAACTCGGAGCCGCAGCACTCTCATTCGCCAGCTTCGACCAGCTCACCATCCTCTACGCACTCAAACCATACGCCCCACTAGCCTCCACAGACCCCATACACAACGCCGTCCACACCTACCTCAACCGCTCAGAAAAATCCAAAATCGACGGCCGCGGAAGCATCTTCCCAGGATACGAATTCCTCATGCAGCCCCTCCTCTGCCACATGCGCTCCATGTTCGTATTCAACAAACAACTCGAAGCACCAGACATCGTCAACCTCCCACTCAGCACCTTCGGCTCCACACTCACCAGCCACCTCTTCCACATCTACATCGACCTCAGCATCTGGACAAACGTCACCAACCTCAGCAACCACCTCTCACTCCTCTTCTCATCATCACACACCTCACCACAGCTCACACAAGCCGCACAACACGTCAGCCAAACACTATCACAACTAGACATCCGCCCCAAACAAAATGACAAAACAACCATCAACCAAGCACTACAAAAATTCCAAACACTAACCATCGCAGAACTATTCAGCACCCTAGCACTCATTAACGCATTCGTAAACGACGTCGCAAAACACGCCACAAACCCCAGCCTCTACGCAGACAAAACCCTCAAACTAAAAGACATCAGCCACCTCCTCAGCCAACCCCCAAATCCAGAAACCCACACCCCATGGCAAGAACGCATCCGCCAAAGCCTAGCCAGTAAACGACTCAAACTAGAAACAGACCTAGAAAAAAGACTCGCCAACTGGAGACGCTAAACCCATCCAAAAACAACATGGCCCCATCACCAGAAACCATCAAAGCAGCCCACGAGACCCTACACGGCGTAGCACTAGGAGACGCATTCGGAGAACAATACTCCTACTTCGCCTACGAAGTCAGAGAACGCATCAGCCAAGGCCTCATCAACTGCACATGGAGATACACCGATGACACCATCATGTCACTCGGCATCTATGAATGCCTCTCCCGCTTCGGAGAAATCAACCAAGAAGTCCTAGCCTGGATCTTCAGCAGACAATACAAAGAAGACCCAGATCGCGGCTACGGAAAAATGGCACGCAAAACCCTCAAAGCCATCGCACACGGAGAAAGCTGGGAAACACACTCAAAAGAAGCCTTCCAAGGAGGATCCATGGGAAACGGCGCAGCAATGAGAGCAACACCCATAGGAATCTGGTTCCACCAAGACCTCCAAAAACTCACACACCAAGCCAAACTCTCAGCCCAAGTCACACACTGGCACCACGAAGGACAAACAGGCGCAGTCGCAGTCGCCATCGCCACAGCCAGCGCATTCAACACCCGCAACCTAACAAACACACAAGCCAAAGCACAAATCAACAAAGACCTTACAGAACACCTCGAACCATCAGAAGTAAAAACAAAAACCCTCCTCGCCCTAGAAATGGACCACACCCCACCACTAGAAGTAGCCAGAATACTAGGCGCAGGACAACTAATCCTAGCCCAAGACACCGTCCCCTTCGCCATCTGGTGCGCCATAAACAGCCTCGATGACTACCAAGAAGCCATCCTACGCGCCGTAGAACCTAACGGAGACTGTGACACAGT
>CALGZA010000094.1 GCA_937934595.1 uncultured Verrucomicrobiales bacterium
CCTCAACCCCGAATCCTACCTGAAACAAGTCCTGACGCACTTGCCCGCAAACCCGACCCAAGCTGAAGCCGCCAGCCTAACACCCAGAGCTATCGCCAGAACCCAAAAACGGTACCCAAAAGCATCCAGTCAATAAGGAGAAATATGTGACGCTTACGTTATTCTGGGCTGATAGTAGTTTCAATATATTTGGAAACAGCAGCAGAGCTGATTTTTTTGAAGTGCAAAACAATATATCAAGATTAGCTTCGTTATTCGTCAGTTGCATAGTTCCTCAGTTATGATGCCTGGATCATTCTTTTATAACCTTCTTCATAGAAATCAAAACCAATTTGGCATGGGTCTGATTGGTTTTATTACACTGTATTATGACAGGATGGAATATGAGGGGATGAAAGTTTAGTTGGTTTATCTGCGTATTTTTGTTTGTATGAAAAGAATGACTTATTTTTATGTTATATTGAGTATTACTGTTTTTTTAGGTGGGCTGGTTCATGCTGATCATTATGAACGTCCTCGTTTGTTATTTAGTAAGGCGGATGTGCTCGGTGTGAAGGAGCGGATGAAGTCTGATATGCTATTAAGAAAGGTGTATGATGAGTTGATAGTGAGGTCTGATCATATTCTAACCTTGGCTCCAAGTAAGCATGAGATAAAGGATGGGATCCGATTACTAAGTCAGAGTAGGAGGGCATTGAAGGTGGTGTTACACACTGCGATGGCATGGAGATTTACGAGAGAGCAGAAATATCTGGAACGTGCTGTGGCTGAGTTAGATTCTGTTTGTGGGTTTGCGGATTGGAATCCGTCGCATTTTTTGGATACTGCGGAGATGTCAACAGCGGTAGCTTTGGGTTATGATTGGCTTTATGATGGGTTGAGTGTTCAGCAGCGTGAGCGTTATTCTGAGGCATTGATGAGGTTAGGTGTGGCTCCTGCGAGGGCTGGTTATGTTGATGGGAAACGTTCTTGGTGGTCTTATAAGCTTAGTAATTGGAGTCAGGTTTGTGCAGCGGGTTTGCTCATAGCTGAGCGAGCGCTGGAGAATGAGGGGGATGCTGTGCATTCTTCTCGGTTAAGAGCTAAGGGGGTTTTAGATAGTTGTCGCTCTTTTTATATGCCTGATGGGGGTTATCCTGAGGGGCCATCTTATTGGGACTATGGTACAATTTATCATGTTTTAGGGATAGATGCGACGAGGAATAACCATCCAGAAATGATGATATCTACTCCACCTGAATTTAAGCGGTCTGCGCTTTTTAAGATGCATATGACGGGGCCGTCTGGATATTTGTTTAATTTTGCTGATTCTGGGGTGCATGCGAGTAGGAGTAAGGTGAAGGCGTCACAGATATGGATAGCGAATGATTTTAAAGATTCAGCTAGTATTCGGTTTTTACGTGGCAAGCTTGCTCATGATATAGAAGAAGATAAGAATATACCGCACGCGCACCAGGGTAAATTTTTTCCGTTGCATTTGATATGGTTGCCATCTCCTGTATCTGGGAAAGTGGCATCGTTTCCTTTGGATACTTGTTGGAAGGGTGTTCAGCCTATTGCGGTGTTTCGTGAATCTTGGGATTCTGCTGATGGTATGTTTATGGCTATAAAGGGTGGCTTAGCTGAGGTGAGTCATGGACATATGGATATAGGATCTTTTGTTTTTGAGTCCGACGGGGTAAGGTGGATAGAAGATTTAGGGTCTGATAGCTATGGGTTACCTGGTTATTTTGATGTGAAGAAAAACCGCTGGAATACGTTTAGGTTGAATAATTTTAGCCATAATACGCTAGTAGTTGGCAATCATATGCAGGTTATAGACAAGGGAGTTTCTCCGATTACTGAGTATGTTAGCCGTCCTGATAAGGGGCATGCTGTGATCGATATGAGTAATGCGTATTCGGGACAGGTGGCTAAGTTAATACGAAAGGCGGAGTTTAGCCGGGTGGGTCAGTGTGTGATTATTACTGATAGTGTCAGAGATGCAAAGGCGGCGGTTAGGTGGGCGGTGGTGACGCAGGCGGACGTATCCATAGAGGGAGGTGATGTGATATTGAGGCGAGCTGGTAAGAAATTAAAGATTAGTAGAAAGGATAATCACGGAGGGGTTTGGAGTGTGAGAGATGCGAAGCCGCCTAGTGCAGCAGAAAGGCAGAATGAGGGGTATAGGTTAGTGAGTTTTACCGTTCCTTTGGTAAAGAGTATGGATTTGCGTGTGGTGATAGAGCCTCAATAGGAGGATTGTTTTAGATTATCAGCAGTTGCTTGGTTATTATACCATTTTCACAGTTATTCTGGGTTGATAGTGGTTTTAATACATTTGGGAACAGCAGCAGAGCTGATTTTTTGAAGTGCACAACAAAATATCAAGATTAGCTACGTTATTCGTCAGTTGCATAGTCCACTATGCGCTTTCCTCTTGCCTTGCTACTCTTGCTATTTTGTTGTGCTATCAATCCATTCTAACAGTTCAAATGGTATTATTCTGACTGGCTATTGTTTTTTAATTTTTGGTGCATTTTTTCTAGGAGGATGTCTTTTGATCTTAATGGGATGCACATTTTTATTTTGCCTTCTGGGGTTCCTGTTGCAGATAGAGCTGTTCCGTGTGGAATGAGTTTTAGGCATAGAGTCTGCATTACTATAGACTGTTCCCGAGACAATTCTATCCAGAG
>CALGZA010000095.1 GCA_937934595.1 uncultured Verrucomicrobiales bacterium
TAGTAATTTAATTACCTGAAGGCGTTCTTTTTTCCATTGGATTTTTTCACTCTTAAAGCGTGTAGCTACTTCCTCGGCTTCATTTTTAAAGTCTATACGACCACGTTTTCTTCCCATGAACAAACTGTATCATAGAAAACACATTTTGTTTCCTTAGTTTTACAGAGTGGCATAATACCAATATGTATATGATGCTAAACTTGGATTAACCTTTAAGACTAGTCTCAACACAGCAAATAAAAAAAGCCCAAGGAAATAAAATCCTCAGGCTCTAAAAAATACTAGTGCTGAATATCAATAAAATGAATATTACTTAGCCTTCTTCGAAGCTTTCTTAGCTGTCTTTTTTGCCGCTTTCTTAGCCACCTTTGGAATGGTTGGATTCATGGCTACCTCATCATCATCATCGTTAGCACCATGAGTAAGGATGAACTGAAGATCCTCCATATCCAAATTACTTGCAAAACCCTCATCTCCCAAAACATTAGTAACCAATGCAGTTTTCTGATGCTGAAGCACTCGGATCTTCTCCTCTACCGTATTCCTAGTCAGCAAACGATACGCTATCACCTTATTCTTCTGACCAATTCGGTGCGTTCTATCGATCGCCTGATTCTCCACAGCAGGGTTCCACCATGGATCATAAAGTATAACATAGGAAGCCGATGTAAGGTTAAGACCCGCACCACCAGCCTTCAGTGACAACATAAAGACAGAAGGATCCTTAGTAGTCTGGAATTTCTCAATCTCTCCCTTCCGGTCCTTCGTCTGACCAGTCAAGTAATTATAAGCTCGGCTCTCAGTCTCAAGACGCGCTTTGATAATATCTAACATCGATACAAACTGGGAGAATACAAGAACCTTGTGACCCTCTTCCCTCAACTGATCCAACAGATAGAACAACGCTGTCATCTTCGCACTCTCCTCCTTCAGGAACTTAGGATCAATCAATCCAGGGTGACAACAAATCTGCCTTAACCTCATCAAACCCTGAAGAATAGCAAATGAATTCTTCTTCACAGCCTCATCAGAATCCAATCCTAACAGAGCCTTCTGTATCCTCTTAAGCTCAGCCTTATAAAGATCAGCCTGCACACCCTCCATCTGAGCAAAGACCTCTTCCTCCGTCCTCGGAGGCAGATCCTTCGCCACCTGAAGCTTAGTACGCCTCAACAAAAATGGACGCAACCTTGAAGCAAGTCTACTCTGAGAAGAAGGATCCTTGCGCTTATCAAAGCGTTTCTTAAAGTAAGCCTTAGTTCCTAACACTCCAGGCATAGCAAAAGCCATCAAAGACCACATATCCATAAGCCGGTTCTCAATAGGAGTTCCAGTCAGAACCAATCGATTCGCCGCATTCAACTCACGCGCTGCCTTAGCCGCCTTAGAATCCGGATTCTTTATCTGCTGCCCCTCATCAAGTATCACAGTCAACCACTTAATCGTGTTAAGCTCCTCACCACACACACGCAGTTGCGCATAATTAAGCACCACCAAATCCAAATCGTTCTGAGCTTCATGAACATTAAGATCATCTTTAGTCCGCAGAACCTTTACCTGTAAGTCAGGTGCAAATTTCTCAGCCTCAGTAGCCCATACATCAAGAACTGACTTAGGACAAACTACCAATGCCGGCTTATGCTGAAAGTCCTTCTCACGCCCATTCTCCTCTCGTAACCAAAGAATATACGTCAAAGACTGAATCGTCTTACCCAGCCCCATATCATCAGCTAAAATACCGCCAAAACGATTCGTTGCCAAGTATGCCAAAAACCTAAACCCATCTACCTGATAAGGTCGTAGTGTCGCATTCAGACCCTCAGGAACATCTACATCGACATCTACTACTATATCCTTAGCACTATCCTTAATACGCTTCCACGCCTTAGGATCAAATACCTCCGCCGCCTTAGGATCAGCTAGCTGAAGCGCATGCATCCGGTGAGTCTCACCAGATAGGTCAAACGGATCAAGTCCAAGCCTAGTCACTGCATCACGCTGATCATCATCCAGCTTAATCACCAATCTCATCCAACCACCATCTTCCATCCTAACATAACCACCTCGAGCCGCCACCAACTGACGTATCTGAGTCTTGGATAAATTCACCCCCTCCACATCAATCACAATCCTCAAATCAAACCAATCAATATCCTGGTTCACTACCTCAAATCGTATCGCAGCAGTAACAGGATCAGCAAGCAACGTCTGCAACTTGAAATCCATATCCACTACTACAGACGCAGGCATCTCTTGTGCCCACTCAGCAAATTTCTCAGGAAACAACTTCGTCACCCTCGTTTTAAACTCATCAAGCTTCTCATCATAGGTCAATCCCATCTCCTGAAGCAAACCAGGAACAGGATACAAATCCTCCCTCGCAAAACGTAACAACTGCTTACCCTTCACCGGCTTCTGCTCCACTACCTCCCAGCCATCCTTTACAAGCTTCTCAGTACGCCGGTCCTGCTTCTCAAAAGCCTTAACATCAATCACTAAATGCTCAGTCTCAGCCGCAGTTAATCCCTGCTCAATACGCATCTTAAACCTAGGATATAGATCCAGATCCATCACACGCTTCTTCATCGAATCAGGTAACTTAGCACCAATCTTACGTAAAAACTCAACCCCCTCTAAACTATCTATCACCTCCTTAGGTATCATATAACGTGGCATCACCTCCGTGCTATTTAACCACCTCGGAGGGCCAGAGAAAACCGTCTCATCAGACTGATATAACTCCTCTCGTCCAGGCAACAGCCTCACTGAGTGAGAAACATTCTCCCCCTCACTAGTAACAAGCTGTAGAGCAAACGCATTAGTATAATAAGGATCATCCTCACATGTCCATCGTATGTTCTTATCAGAAACCTTAAACACACGCTCATCTAAGTTCACCACATAACCCTTCAACGCCTTCTGACGGAAAAGGCGATTCATGAAACGACAAGCCTCCTCAGTATCCAGATCCATCGTAGCAGCTCCCTCCTTGCCATAAAAAGCCAAAAAATGCTCCCATATCACCTGACTCGGCGCATCCATACGTAAAGCTCCAGTCTCAAATAATCCTACCAGCCTATCTATATCATTCTTCTCCCTCAACGGAAGCCAATCTAACTTCTCCTCCTTCACCTCCACGCGTGCCTCATTAATCGTCGAAACAATCCTAAACTCAATCTGTAAAGGATCCTCCTGTGGCGGTCGGTCATTAACACTCTCTATCCTATCATACCACTCAGCCACCTCTCGCTCCTTCTCCCAGTCCTGCATCTTCTTCTGAACAGACTTCAAGTCAGTAACAGAATCCATAAAGTCAGCATAAGGTAACTTCTTCTTGAAAAACGCATACGCCAAATAATTCCAAAACTCAATAATATCACCAGGAGGCATAGGCCACAACTCAAGTGGCTCATAACTTACTATCTCCCAACGTGGATTCAAACGCACCATATCATGATCATGAATCTCACCCTCTATTACATACCTACGATAACGCTTCTCAACCTTAGTCACAAAATCAGCCTCGGAATCATCAAGCTCACGCTCCAACTTCTCCTCAATCAAATCAATAATAGGTGTATCATCAAACTCATTAGGCGACTCAGGCAAATCCTCCCCCCTATGCATTCGCTCCATCATCGTCGCATACATACAAGCTCCAGCTATCGTCTCATCCTCAGACGTACAGCTTCCAAACCATCGATTGCCCTGTAACCTCAAACTAGTCCTATAAGTACCAGTCTTATCCTCTACCCGCCCCTGTATGAACAGGTGGTTTCCAAATATCTGAGTAACTGCACCCTCCTGCTGAAGGTCATCACCTCGATTACGAGCTTCTTCTGGGAAGCTATTTAGAAAATTTAATGTCGCTCTATCTGGATTCATCCGAAAATACGTTTAGTTATGGTTATCTGAGCTCCTAATTGGCCATCAATAAAGACCTACAAGAACCCATCCCTCACTACTTTATAAGTCATCAAGGGAATGCAATGTTATAGGCTACTTTTCCTGTCTGGCAAGTATAGAATGCTTCTAAATAGCTTAACATAAGTTAACCAACAAACCATTCAACCCAGCTCCACAATAATCAAAACACACAAAAAAACACCTAACTCACTAACAAACAGCACAAACCACCCTCTGAGATATCTCACCTATCCCCTCTATCCCCATTTCAACCAAATCCCCAGACTGTAAAAACCGCGGCGGAACCATGCCCATCCCCACACCAGCAGGAGTACCAGTCGCAATAACATCACCAGGCAATAATGTCATAAACTGAGAAATGTAACTCACCAAAAAAGGCACACTAAAAATCATCTCAGAAGTAGTCGAATTCTGCCGTAACTCACCATTAACCTTAGTCCATACGCGAAGAGCACCCACATCACCTACCTCATCACAGCTCACCAACCTCGGCCCCATAGGAGCAAACGTATCCGCACTCTTCCCCTTAGTCCACTGCCCACCACGGTGCTTCTGAAACTCCCTATCAGTATAATCACCCATCACAGAATAACCAGCCACGTACTCCAAAGCACTCTCCTCCATCACATGCTTAGCCGTCCTCCCCATCACCACAGCCAGCTCCACCTCATAATCTAAATGACTACTACCCAAAGGAATCTCCACATCATCAAACGGTCCCGAATACGCACTCGGTGCCTTCATAAATAAAACAGGCTCCGAAGGCACGCCACCACCAAACTCAGCAGCATGCGCAGCATAATTCTTCCCCACACAGACAATCTTAGAAGGCCTCGCCACCGGAGCTCCCAGCCTCGTATCACACGCCACCTCTCTACCTCCCTCACATCCACTTTCTACCCAGGACTCCAAAGCAGCCATCCCTCCACAAGCAAAGAACCCCTCATTATAATTATCAAAAACCCCCTGAACATCTATAATCTTACCATCCACAACCACCCCAGTATTCTCAAAACCCTCATCACCATATCTCACTAAAATCATCCTTACAAACTAGCACCATAAAAATCCCAATAAAAGCCAATTCCTAAAGTTAAACAAAACGCCAAAAAACACCAAAACCCAGACAACAAAAAACCCCTGCATAAACAGGGGCTAAATGGTGCTCGAGGGGGGAGTCGAACCCCCACGTCCGCAATGGACACCAGATCCTTAGTCTGGCGCGTCTACCAATTCCGCCACCCGAGCATGAGTGGTGAGTCGTGATTGACTGCGGCGAAGTTCTAATCGATTTCACAAAGATGGCAAGCAAATCTTTAACTAAAAATGATTTTTTTCTCCCCCACCCCCAATAACCAAAAACCAATCCATTATATTCTCTACTGATTATCTATTTTATACATGTGTTCATCATAAATTTTGACCTCTTCTTTAACCTTAGGAAGAAGGAAATATATACCAATAAAATTAGGGAAACACATCGCAAAAACCATTGCATCGGAAAAACTAATAACACTGCCTAAATTCACCGAAGCCCCTATTATCACAACTAAACAAAAAATAGTTTTATAGAACATTTCAGCTTTTTTTCCTCTACCAAATAAATAAGCCCATGCTGTCTGACCATAGTAAGACCAAGAAATCATAGTAGAAAATGCAAATAATAACACTGCTACAAAAAGAACATAAGGGAACCAGCTCAAAACGCTACCAAAGGCCACAGAAGTAACACCAATGGCCTGACTCCATCCTGCACCATCAGGAATGTTTGAACCCGTAATAATTATAACGAGAGCGGTCATAGTACAAACGACAACTGTATCGACAAACGGTTCTAGCAAAGCTACGTATCCTTCACTCGCAGGCTTACTAGTTTTTACAGCAGAATGAGCTATAGGTGCCGAACCAAAACCTGCCTCGTTAGAAAAAGCAGCCCTTTTCATTCCTTGTATCAGAACACCAATAAATCCACCAAATGCAGCATCACTTGAAAAAGCACCACTTAATATACTAGCAAAAGCATTAGGAATCTGACCGAAATGAGCAAATAAAATGTAAAGAGCACACAAAACATAAACCCCGCACATAAAAGGAACTAACTTAGAGGTCACCTTGCCAATACTTTTAATACCTCCGATAATCACTAAACCTACAAGGACTGCCAATACAAGACCAAATAACCAACCCTTATTTTGAAACCAACTGCTTTCACCACCAGTGATAGCTATCATTTGCTCAAATGCCTGATTGCCTTGAAACATATTACCAGCACCGAAAGAACCTAAAACACAAGCTATTGCAAATATTACAGCCAAAATCTTACCAAATTTAGCTGCACCTAACTCAGCAAACCCTTTACTCAGATAATACATACCTCCTCCGTGCACTTTACCATTCTCATCAATATCTCTATACTTAGTGCCCAATGTACATTCACAAAATTTTGTAGTCATCCCCAAAAAACCACAAACAATCATCCAGAAAGTCGCTCCTGGACCCCCTATGCTTATAGCAATAGCCACACCAGCTATGTTACCTAGCCCTACCGTTGCAGATAAAGCCGCACAAAGTGCCTGGAAATGAGTTATTTCTCCTGGATCATCTGAACTACTATACTTACCTCTAATTGTGCGAACAGACTTTCCTAGACCTCTTATGTTCACAAAGCCAAATGCTAATGTAAGGAAAACCGCACTAATGCCTAATAAAGCAAGGACAAAAGGCATCTTCACACTTTCCCCAGAACTGTCAGTCACACCAGGAATAGGAACCTGAAAAAAAACTATATTATTTGAAAACTCACTAATAGGCTTAAAGAAATCATCAACTTTTTCATCGAAGCCCTTCACTTCTTCAGTTTTAACCTCCGTCCCGTCTTCTTGAGCTACAAGATCTCCAGTAAAGATAAAGAAACTCATTAAAATGAGTAGTGACGTTGTCAGTTTAGATGCTAGCACTTTAGAATTCATATATATGGTTTAAGTTTACTAGGAGAGACTGACAGCACGTAGCCATTAACCTCAAGTAAAATTCTCAATTTATGAACACTTTATAAAAAACAAAACTCACATCCACTTTACGAAACCAAAACACCAATAATTTACACAAATCAATCCACCACTGACGCTTAACTACAAACCAATTAAACTTTTATACTTTAAAGCATCTGAAAATCTGACTATATTAAACGATAACCATTAACATTCAGTGCAAGATAATCGTAACCAACACCGTAATAACTATACAACACAAAGTATTTAAAATACTTACACAAATCATTTATTATGAAAAAGAAAATCCTCATAATCGCCATTTCAGCCATCTCAGCAGGTATCCTACCCGCAGCAGATTCGCTAAAAGACGATATTAAAAAAGTCAAAGACAGCCAAAAGAAAAATGCTGAAAAACCTGCTGATGTCTTAAAAAAACACTCCAACGAAAGCGTCAAGGCTGCTATCACCCAAGATGAACTCTCAGCTGATGTCCAAGACCTAATTCAAGAACAGACATCACCTAAGGTTCTCAAACTACTCAACGAAGCCGAAGACCTTATGGGTGAAGCTACTGAGAAACTAGAAAATAAAAAAACAGGTAGCGAGACCCTCGCCATCGAAACCGAAATCATCGAAAAAATATTCGCTGCCGCAAAAGCCAAAAGCCAATGAAAGAGTAACTGACAAGGCAGCAAAGATAGCATGGGTTCCATGCTTGAAATGATGGAAGAAATGAAAAAACAAGGTGAAGGAAAAGAAAAAGGCGAAGGTGAAGGCGAAGGTGAAGGTGAAGGTGAAGGAGAGGGAAATAGCGGAGGCGAAGGCAAAGAAGGCGACTCCGATATGAAAGGAAAAGCAGCTACCGGAGAAGCCGGTAACACCAAAGAAATTCGCCGCGTACCACGTAATACCTCAGCACCCAGCAAAACACTACCAAAAGAAGAACAAAGAGCATTAGATGCTTACAACAAATCAGCAAAAAAATAGAAAATTGAACCCTCCCAAAAACTCCCCAGCGTCTTGTCCTCTATTTTTTTACCATGCAGTGATACAAATATCACAAAGAACCGTGTAAAATCTATTTCTATCTAGACGTGACAAAAATCGATGCGCCCATAATGACTGAGAATAAAAGCAGGTAATTACAAAAAACGCCCGCACCCAGCTCTGCATGTGAAACACTTGCTATCCCCATCAACGCAACCATTACTCTGATCTGTTTTGACGATAGGTATTAAGTCTAACTGCTAAGGTCATAGACCAAAGCTAAAGCTTAGGGTGAGGCTCATTCTTAAACCTTTCCAATTGACTGCTCAAGCTGAATATCATGTAACGTCCTGATACAATATTATACTCACCATACTTACTCGATTTAACCGCTTTTTCTCCAAATTCTATAGCTTTTTTCCTATCTCCCTTCGCATGATATAGCTCAGCCATAGTATCAAGATAAGATGCCTGATGAGGTGAAAGCTCTAGAGATCTCTCAGAGAGCTTCAGCCCCTCGTCCAGCTTTCTAATCGAACGAGATAAAACCCATGCTAGCGTATTATGAGTATTAGCAGACCTAGGGAATGCATTAATTGATTTCTTCAGATGCGTATAAGAATTTTCCACCCACTCATCATACTCCTCAGATAGATCAGTAAACCTAATTGCTGGATAAAAATGATCCGCTAACATCCCGTCACCAAGATATGTATCATGCGCAACTCCCAGCATTTTCAAGGCTTTTGCCTTATCTCCTTTCTTATAAAGCTCCATTCCTCGTGTAAATTGAAGACTATAAAATTGCCCCGTGTAATATCGCATATGTGGCGTCACCAGTGTAGACTGACTCTCCAACATATACAACTCTGATGCTATATTAGCCATAACCATAGCAGCAAGCTTCCCCCATTCACCTTTCTTTAAATAAGCACCATCCAGTGAAGATAAATTACTTAGCATTGTGCTATACACATTATAAGATCTATTCTCTGAACGAGTAATTAATATGCGTTCATATATCGTCTTAGATATTTCCGGGTAACCAGCTAACTGATGTTCAGAAGCTATTTGTTGTAAAGCGTTCACTCGTGACAAGCTGAGAAGCTTGGACTGTTCTAACAAACGGTCAGACTTAGCTATATCACCTAGCTTACGACAAGCAATAGAGTAAACAGAGGTCCAGAACCAAGAATATTGATGGATGCTAGGATTCTCCTCTAAAAACGAAGCCAATTCATTCCAGTCAAGATTACTATATAATGCTCTCAAATATTCAACTTTTAATTCACTTAGACGCTTCTCACTGATTTTATCCGCCATAAGTTTCTTTATATAAAACTTCAGTTTAAATAAATCCTGTCTAAGAAAACTAACCTCAATAAGAGATTTTTTCAGCTCTTTATAACTCGCTACTCCCTCCCTCTTTGCTTTCTTGATGAGTTCATCTTGAATCAAATAACACGTTTTAGCATTAACTCTTCGAGATCCCATGAGAATAGCAATATCCTTTAACGAAGAATCAGCAGTTGCTCCCTCTCGCCCCAAAAGACTTCCCCATAAATAATTAACTTCAGGCATATCGTCATAAAGTTCAACCACCACCTGTTCATAAATATTATCTTTGTCACCTCTTTCAATGGTAAAATCTATAGCCAAATCATGCATACCTTGGTAAGCAATAGATCGAATTAATTTATACCAATCATTATCAAAACCCATTATTTCAAATGAGTCCAATAAAGGCTTTAACACCTTCTTAGCCTTCTCGGGTAATCCCCTATCCCAATAAAAATTCGCAACATGCACAAGTCGAAGTGAATATGACTTTGCACTAGCACCTCTTAATTTAGCCAATTGCTGAGAATCTAGCTCACTCTCCTCTAAAGCCAATCCTGTATTCTCACTAATAAATTGATCCAGAGACTTTTCATCTACTATTCCTAGTGAAGCCAGTGCTTCTGTCGGTCTCTCTAATGTATTCAAATAAACAAAATACTCATAAGGAACATTCTTCATTAAATAAGGTTCTGTCAACCGTCCGCCACCAGTTAAACACAATGATTTAAAAGTCTGGTTTACCAGCCTGGGCGACTTTTTGCCACCAAGCAAATTAAGAGTATTAAGCTGCCTCTTAATAGCATGATCAACAAATTCAGAACCCTTTCCCTCATACAAAGACTTCAATACCACAAAGCCCGTTTTATTTGCCAAAGCTTTGTTTCTCGAGTAATAATCATAAACCTTCATCGGATCTCCCTCCAAGAGATCTAATGTAGATATCAGTCCA
>CALGZA010000096.1 GCA_937934595.1 uncultured Verrucomicrobiales bacterium
CTCCCTTCAAGCGCCTGTCGGAGACTCAGATGACACATCATTCGGTGACTTCATCGAAGATAAAGCCGCAGATAACCCTATGGAAGAAGCAGGCTTCGCCATGCTCAAAGAAAAAATCATAGACGTCCTGGACACCCTAACTGAACGTGAACGTGAAGTCCTTGAACAACGCTTCGGACTCAAAGACGGATACAGCAGAACACTAGAAGAAGTAGGCAGACAGTTCCAAGTTACACGCGAACGTATAAGACAAATCGAAGCAAAAGCACTTCGTAAAATGCGTCACCCTACCCGTATCAGAAAACTAGAAGGATTTATCGAGCTACCTAACATGTAAACGCTAAATCCACTCTCATCCATCTCACCAAGCCTCAAGCCGCAACTCATCAAGCAGCCTGAGGCTTTTTACTTGCCCAGAAGACCTCTAACCAAAACCACCACAGAATGAGCCGCATCCAACCAACCATAGCTCTCTAACTCTCTTAACTGCTGCCTCACCTGCCTCCCCCTTAACTCCGCATCCTCTAACAAACAAACCACCCCATCTACCCAAACATCTAAATCATAACAATCAGCCACCCACGCAGACCCCAGCACCTCAAAAGCTCCACACCTATCAGAAAGAATCACAGCCACTCCTGCCTGTGCCGCCTCCACAGCCACCAGACCAAAAGGCTCAGACACAGAAGGAACTATCATCACATCCGCATCAGAATACACATCAGCCATCCTCCCCCTAGGAACTCCCCCCAATACCTCAATACGTCCCCCCATCCCCTTAAATTTTACGAGCTCCCTTAACACTTCAAGCTTATCCCCTCCCCCCACAATAACACCCCTCGCACCCCTAACACGCCGCAGAGCCGCCACAATAACTTCTAAAGCAAATTCCGGACACTTCTGAGCCACCAACCTCCCCGCAAACATCACAACAGGCTCATCAGTAACTCTAGAAAATACCCCACTAACTGCCACACCCCCATTCCTAACCACCTTCACCTTATCAGCAGAAATATCATAATGATCAATAATCAACCGCTTAGTGAAGTCACTAACCGCTATCACAGCATCCGCCTGCTCCATGGCCCACTTCTCATGCTTATAAATAGCACCCTTCGCATGCAGACCCACCCTATCCGCCTCAGTAGAATGAACATGAACAATCAACGGAACACCCAGCACTCGCTGTAAATAAACCCCCGCCGCTGCCGTCATCCAGTCATGCGCATGAACCACTGAACACACACCCTCCATACCCCCATCACACCAAGCCTTCACCTCACGTGCATATTCAGAAACCACACTATCACCACCAAAATTAACAAAATCACCCATCACACAGGACGCTAAATCAAGCAGCTCTAACTCCCCCACATCCAGACCATAACCACTCCCTTCATCCCCCCCATCAACCAAATTAGCACTGGGATACAACACCTGCACACCCACACCATCAATGCTCTCCAGAGCCTCACACAGAGATGACCCAGCCACCCCTAGCCCACCTATTATCCTCTCCGGATGCTCCCATAGTAAGTGCAATAAATTCAAATCACCGCAACTATAATATGAAGCCATACAATAGAAAGAACATAATCCATCACCCTATCACTACTCTCACAAAACCCATAAACAAACATTGCCCTATCTATCTCATCACCCTATAATACAAACTATCGTGCCAGCAGAACATCCATTCATGAGCAAATGGCTCTCCCGCCTTCGTAAAGACCTAATACGCAGCGGAAGCCTAACAGAACTATCGCTCCACCTCAACAAACACTCAAACCCAAACATCTCCCCAAAACAGTGGCAACTATCCATCCGCGCAATCATAGATGAAACAGAAAAACCAGACAGTAACTTTGTGCTCGCCGTCGACCAATGGATAAGCCAACGCAGCCAATCAGCTCCTAAACAAACCAAACCTAAAGACGACCAACTAGATCTCCTATAACAGCAACCGTTCCAGAACCAGATCGCACCTCCGCCAGCCTCACTCGTAACCTCCAACACCCATCTCCTAAAACCTCCTGAACCACCAAAACCCTCTCATCACCCAAAAATAAATCCCATCCCTCACACACCTCATCATCCCTCCAACCAAGCCTCACCAAACTCTCCAGTAATTCATAACGGGCACCAGCACCCCCCACATCAAATACCAACTCTCTAACCTCTCCTACCTCTCCCATCTTAGCCCTTTTCACCGAGCCACCACCCTCAGCACTCTTCACACCAGCTACCCACTCCCTACTATACCACCACCTAGACCAACGCCTTACCTTAGGCTGCAGCCACTCAGCCAACCTAAGCTTAAACCTCGCTGAAAAACCATTAAACCTAGAATGTAGACGCCTCCTAGGCATCATATGAGTCGTCACTTGCTGATACGCCCCTCCCCCCAAGCTGCCATGATAAATAAAACCACCATCATGCACACCCAGAGCAGCACCAGTATACACACAACCCCTCCAGCCCGCTCCGCAACCACGAGTAAAACGGCCA
Source organism: uncultured Verrucomicrobiales bacterium (assembly GCA_937934595.1). GTDB lineage: Bacteria > Verrucomicrobiota > Verrucomicrobiia > Verrucomicrobiales > Akkermansiaceae > Rubritalea. The sequence goes on from CALGZA010000096.1 coordinate 2,509, forward strand.
GGATGATCTCTCATCAATAAAGCCTCAGCCTTACCATAACCCCTCTGCTGCTTAAAATATCTATAAAATGACGTTCTGCGCCTATGCCAAACAAACGCTGCACCATGAAAACCTATCCTAAATCCAGCCTCCTCAAGACGCCAACAAAAATCCACATCATCACCCGCCACCATATAAACCTCACTAAACCCACCAATACTCTCAAACGCACCCCGCCGAACCGTCAAATTACAACCCGGAATATGCTCCGCATCAGAATCATTTAACATCACATGCGATGGCGCACCAGGAGCCGCAGCCACCACCGCCTCATCCTCATCCATCGGAACAGGAGGAATATTAGGCCCACCCATCGCATCTACTCCCTGCTCCGCATAACCCCTAGCTATCCAATAAAGCCAGCCAGGATCAACCTCACAATCATCATCTGTATAAGCAAAAATCTCGCCAGTAGCCACAGCAGCACCAAGATTCCTCGCCTTACTCAAACCACCATGCTCAGAACGTATAAGACGCACATCACCATAAGACTCCACTAAATCCTGCGTCCCATCAGTAGATCCATCATCCACCACAATCACCTCATAATCCGGATACCTCACCACAGAAGCAGCCAATGACTCAATAGCCTTACCCACCCTCTCCACCCCATTATAAACACACAAAATCACACTAATCCGAGGCATCTCAAATTCACCCAAACTCACCTCACCTATCTCACTAACAGGAAACTTCTCACAGCCATCAGCACCAGTAACTCCAAACTTCCATCCCTCAACCTCACGCTCCCCCACCCGCCATCGGTCACTCCACGCAAAAATAGTAGTCCCCGCCATCCCCGCATCAAGCGCCTCCTGTCGCGCCCAAACCAACATCTCATTCTGAATATCTACTCCATGCGTCCCACTATCCACACCAAACTCAGATATCAACACAGGCCTATCTCCCGCCAAATGATGCAACCGCGGCAAATAACCAGAATACGCATCCCTATCCTCCAAATAAATATTAAACCCCGTAAAATCAGCATTCGCAGGCTCCAAATACTCACTACTAGGATAATTAGAATAACCCACCAAAACGCCAGGCGCAACACCCCTACAAAAATCAATCAACTCCTCCAATGACTCCCTCACCAACTTTGGACCTATCCACCTTGCCACATCAGATGGAACCTCATTTGCCACATAACAACCCACCAACGCATCATGCCCACCCCACCTCTCTAACATCTCCCCTAACCTCAGCTTAGCCTCCACAAAAAATCGCTCACTACCCACCCCACGAAACACCCTAGACCACTGCCAATGCACACCAGCAAAAACCATCAATCCATTTGCCAATGCAGCCGACATAAGCTCATCCGTAGGCTCCTCATAAATGCGTATCGCATTAAATCCAGCCTTCACAACCTTACAAAGCTCTGTATCATGTACCGGCACAGGAACAGGAAAAGGCCCATAAGTCACCGCGTTGATAGAAACAACCTCGCCACCTCTTATGAAAAACTTACCCCTTACCTCCAACCTATTATGCCACTGTAATCCTTCTGCCATATTTCATTCGAAACATAGCGAACAGCACAGACGAACTCCAGCGAAATAAATAATGAAACCAGCATTTTTAAACCAGAAAAACAAAGCTAAAACCCAGCCACACCCTAAACCACCATCAAAAACCCAACCCAACTTCAAAGCCAATCGAACCCACAGAAAACTCAGGGCCACAACCTCATCACCCCCATCACCCCCATCAAAACCAAGCCTACTCGCATCCATCACCAAGTTCACCTGCATCCTAGCTACCCTTCTCCTCATCAGCGGCACCATACTCTACCTCAACAGAGACAAATGGGGCATCACCGACCTCATCCAAGGCACACTTCACACTGACAACTCCCCAAAACCTAACCCAGAAAAATACAACCAGCTCATCGCAAAGCTCAACAAAGACAGAACCCTACTCAAAGAACGCTTCCTCAATGCCAGAACAACATCAGAACAAGACAAAATCATAAACCAAGCCAGCACCCTAATAGAAGAAAGACTCCCACCCATGATGCACTGCTGGCTCGGACACCCATGGGACTTTAACGGCACCGCTACCATACCAGGACAAGGTAAAATAGCCTGCGGATACTTCGTCTCAGTTATCATGCGGGACGCAGGATTCAACATAGACCGCATCCGAGTAGCACAGCAACCATCACAAAACATCATACTCACATTCGTCCGTGATAAAAAATTCTACGAAATAAAAACACAAACCCCCTACCATCAATACATCAACCACATCTGCGCCAAACCCGAAGGCATCCACATCATCGGCCTAGACACACACGTCGCATTCGTCGTCATAAAAAACGGAGAAATGCGCTACATCCACTCAGGTGGAAGACAAAAATGTGTAGTCGATGAAGACAAAGCAAACGCCGGATCACTCGAAAGCTCCAACTACCGCGTCATCAGCAACATCTCTCGTAATAAAAATGTCATCAGAAAATGGCTCCTCGGCCACAACTTCCCCACCGTATTCAACAGAACCTCACTATAACAACATTGAAACAATTAATAATAAACTAAATAGACAACCAAACCCGCCTAATCAAATCATCATCCTCGTCTCAATGAAAAACATGAGAGCCTATAACCCAAAGCCAATTATTTCATAGAGCTCAACTCTTCACATAATCCCACCAAAAAAACAATATCCAGCAGCATGAAGAAAAAACACCCTTCATCCCCTTATGATTAAACAGCTCGCAAAGAGCACAAAGGATTCAGCCACGGATACAAGCTCTAATTATCAGCGCCCCTAACAAAAAACCGCCGCGGCTTTGGAGTCACATTAATAACCCGTTCACCAGATACAGAATTCGCAGCACCCACATAGCTCGTTACGTAACCCTGCGCCGTATCCCCCACTGAATGCCAAGTCTTCATATCAACACTCCACTGATAAGATAAAACCACGCCACCATCACCCGCAGGTCTAACTTTAACCTGCCCATTATCTAACAGTTCTAAATCAATTGCTACAGCATCACGTAACAAACGATCAAGACTAACATTCTTGACAACCTTAGTTGCAAAAACCTCCAACTCCGCAAAAGAGATAGTCGAATTATTAAATAAACTAGGAGCAGTCCGCTCTAATCTAATCCTCTTACCTCTAAAACCAGCGGGCAATGAAACCTCCAAGGGCCCATCAGAATAATCTCGTGTAAATACTAATGCACCAGTTTTGTCATAAACCAATAATCTTATATTACTATATTTAATTCGAACCATGAAATCATTTTCTAGCATATGAAATTTCAATCTAGAAATAGATCGTTCAGCTCCTAAATCTACCTCCCACCATGAACCAACTTCATTCTTTGTCTCCATGAAACTAGCCCCATTAAATGATCCATCTCTATTGCCATCAATAGCCCTTCCAGCTACTTTACCATCTAACGTCGTTGATTGACGTGCACTAACACCGGGAACTAAAGCCCAGTTCACCTGCTCCAATAACTCAAAACTAGGCTCCTTTCCCATAACCTCAACTTCAGCTAAAGATAAAACATGGTTACCCTCACGATTAGCCCCCAGCATACTAACCCTTACCACCTGACCATACACAGCATCAAAACTCCATTCCTCGCTAACCCCAGTATGCCCACTTACTGTATGAAAATCTTGCCCCTTAACCAAAACTCCATGCTGGTCCAGTATCTCTATACGGTAATTAGAAAGACGCCTCTCTAATCCTTCCAGCCTATTATATAGCACAATACTGTCAATTTCAGCCACACCACCCAAATCCACCTGCCACCATGAACCTTCAACACTGAAGGTATGCGTCACACTCCCCCCTGCATAATTACCATCTCTATTACCATCTATAGCCCGCGCAGCATT
>CALGZA010000097.1 GCA_937934595.1 uncultured Verrucomicrobiales bacterium
AAGGTGCTTTGGAATACAACGTGGATGAGAAAGGGAATCTAGACAAGGTGTCGAAGGTGCTTCCTAAGAATCTACAACCTAAAGCTGGGGAGATCAAGAAGTTGATCGACAGTCATGTCAAAGGGGAGATCGAAATCGATACTTTGGTTGAAGGGTTGGCTGACATCAAAGAGCAAATGAAGCCGAAGCGTAAGCTGACTTTGAACAAATGGTTGTCTGAGAAAATCACAGACGTGAATTTCAAACACGACACCATCGAAGAGAAGCGTAAGGCACTCACTGAATTTTTCAAAGATAATAACGACAAAGAGTTACAGGGTGTATTGGAAAGAGATTTCAACATCACAGGACAGATGAGTGATGCTCAGGTGGAGAGAATGACACTCATTGCGATGAAACGCTTCGATCAGGCTTTGGAAACAATGCGTGACAAAGTGTTGCAGGACATGGTTGAAAACTTCCCCAAGGGTAAAGTGAAATTATCTACCTTACAAAAAGCGATCACTCTAGGTTTATATGACATGTCGATCAGTCCTAATGCTTTGATTACTCAGGCACTAGGTAAAGACTACAGCATCCCTATCGACACGATAAACAAATTCACCGAGGTGGATGAAAGGTTAGCTCAGTTGAAAAAGGATGGTAAACTCACAAACGAAAGGATTGCCGATCTTCGTAAGGTTGAAACCAAGAATGCTTGGCGAGAGCTTAAAAAGCATGAACCTAGCATGGGAACACCTTTGATTCGTAAGTTACAAACTATCAGGATCGCTAACCTATTCAGTTCGGTTGCCACAGTGGTCGGACTCCCTGTTGGTGGGGGTGTATCGGCGATTACAGACACTATAGTTAGAGGGTTGGTGAGTTCGGCTGGCGACAAAGAGTCCATGGCTATATTCAGGAGAGCCTTAACTGACGCTTTTGGTATATCCAATAGGAACTTAGTGCAGAATTTCACTGCCGTGCAGTCGTTCATGGATGGTGCAAAGAATGGTATTCATGCGATAGGTGACGTAAACGCTTTGAATGACGTAGAGACTAATCTGGACAGTGGTTCCGATCTGATGGCTGAACAGCTAGATCTCCTCATGAAAACTATCCAAAACGCTAGTTCTTTCAAGGATGCTGGTAAGATAGCGAAAGAAGTAACCTTGGCGATTTCTAGCTTACCCACTGGTATATTCAAAGTCATGGGTGGTATTGACGCTGTGTTCGCTAATGCTGCGATCAAGATCGAGAGGGAGATGCAGATCGACTGGTGGAGAAAAGAAGCGAAGATAGAAAAGAAAGATTTAGATGGTGGTAGAAAATTCGCACAGCAGAAAGTGGATAGTTTTTACAATACTTATCTAAACTTCACAAATCTCACACCATCAGAAAAAGCTATCCAGGCTAACGAGTTCTATTATTCCACATTCTTTAGTCAGCTTTCCAACGATCCCGAGGTGGTTCGTAAAGCTTTGGTAGGTTCGGAACTGCTGGTCAATGGTATGACTGGTAACAACCGAGTTGTGTTTGGACCGTTCACAGCGATCATATCAGGAGTCTTGGCTGCGAAGAACAATATCTCCGATTCCAACTTTCTAGCTAAGTGGATATTGGACATCCTAGCGTTTCCTTTCTTGATGATACCTTCGGCAGCAAGTAACGCCGACACAATGCTGACCTATATCCCCTTTTCGGGAGATTTGATGAGATGGGTAGTCGATAAGTCACCTGCGAGCACTTTGGAGAGTAAAAGTAAAAACTCATGGATTAAGATGATCCAAGCATGGGATGCGATGTTGGATCATGGAAAATTGGAAAATGATCTACAACAAAGGAGAAAATTCGGAGTAGCCTCCTCACTTATGCTATTTTTTGCCCTAAACTTGCTCAAAACAGGAGAGGACGACGATGAAAAACCACTTGTTGACATAACTCTTGGTTATCCCGATGATCAGAAAGAAAGAGCTAAATGGACAGTTGATAGTATCAGGGAATACAATTTATACGTAAACACACCAGATGGGGGTAGATGGAACATCGACTTTGGTAGAGGAACACTCCCTCAGTTGGGTCTCGCAGCTTATGCTAGTGAGAAACTAAATCGATTGAGGAAAAGTGTTACCGAATCAAAAACTTCGTCTGAGTTGGTTTCCAAGACAATTAACGAATTGTGGAACGGAACGGCAGGGGAAGTTCGAGACTTAGCATTACCAGTGTTCGCTTCGATAATAGAATCTGACAACTGGCAGTCCGATAAAGGAACGACTAAAAAGCTGAATCGTTTCTTGGCTACGTTCCAACCTTTCTACAGTGCAAATAAGGATGTCGATATTCTATTCAATGGTAGAAAAGAGAGCAGGACTGACGAGTTCACATGGAATGCGTTTCCTATTGCAGCAATGTTCTCTGATGATCGTGTTGACGTTCATGACGGATATGGTTTAGTTTCGGGCTCATCTAGGAACTGGGTGAACAATCTGAGGCTACCATTAGGTTACAGGGACATGAATGAGAGATACATTTCTAAGGAGAAATTCGACAACTTCAAATTATTACAGAATGTTAACTGGTTCAGGAGCAGAATCTCACCGACTAAGTTCGGCAGCACCGAAGCTTTCTTGGGAACTTTATCGGATGAACAAATTGGTAGGTTGTTGGTTAAAAATGGAGTCAGAAATGAGGCGGATCTTACCACCAAATACATTAAGCAATACTCAGACAACCTATCTGCTAACATCACCAGGATGAAAAATCGTAGAGGTATTGGTGGAGTGAGAGAAACACTAAACGAACTGAAGAAGCAAAGACGATCCGTTGTTCTCGAAAGAGGTATTCTCACAGTGCCAAGGTTCGAGAATGCTAAGAAGCTCGAAAAGATCGATAACAAGATCAAAGAGATAATGAAGCGTGTAGGAGGGGAAGCCACGACCAAGGCTAAGAAACAACTAGGTATCGATCGTGAAAGAAAGAAAGCGAGAAGGGAATCAATCAGCGAGTAAGGCTACTATATCATCCCCATCCCTGTAAACCAGAGACTTCACACCGAACCTCTTCAATGCTTTAGCGAATATGTATTGAAGAGGTTCAAAGGTTTTACCCTTACGCTTCACTTCGATGAATACGAGTTGTCCCTTTTTGAAGGCTAGTATATCGGGTAGCCCATTCTTCATCACTTTCTTTTTTCCAGGGATGTGTAATTCACTGGGGTGCAGTCGAAGGACAGCCCACCCTAAATCGTTAAGGTGATCGATGAGGTTACGTTGAACTTTGGATTCTAGCATTAACTCTTGTGGTTATTAATTATTTTAGAAGCTTTAGTATAAATATCCTGTATATATTCTTTATATACTAATTCTGTTTTAGGGTATTTATAATAATAATTCTTAACAACATTGATAATCTCAAAAGTAAAAGTATCATATAAAGCAATACTACCTTTAGATTTAACGATCAAAATGTAACCATCACCTAGATTAGTTAGATCTACATTTTTAGTTTCAGCAGTAGGATAGTTATTATTCATAATTTCTTGTAATGTTGTAATGTAAAATCTTTTTTCGCTTGTACCACATCGAAGATCTTTTTCTCGATGCCGTGAGTGGTGAATATCCACCAAACCTTCAATTCCTCACCTTTACTCAGCAGCGAAGATCTACGTTGACGTGATTGGTAGAATTGCTCGTAACTATAAGGTACATTGAACATGACAAGCTCATCAGCTTGTGACAATCGAATACCAGCCTTACCAGATCTGAAATGAGTTACGAAATGCTTCGCTTCTCCTGATTTGAACTTACTAAGATCATCGGTTACATCAGATCCCAAGCTCTCTTGGATTAACTTTTTCTCCCCTATGAAGAAGTAAAATATAGCTAACCTCTTCTCCCCAAAATGGGGAAGTGCTTCTCTGATCTTTATATCGGAGAGGACATGGGTTTGTTTCTCATCGTCAATCAGGACACCTGATGATAATTGTGAAGCCTTGGATAACAAAGAAGAACCAGATTCCACGGAGACAAGATTCTCACCTATGTAAATACATTTATCTCGCTTGAGTATTGTTTCAAACTCAGCGAGTCGTAACTCTTCGACTTTGATCTCCTCGATAGTTTCAATGTCTCCTTTCTTGATCTTTTTGATAATAGTGAAGTCACCTTTCACTATCTCCTTCGACGTGTCGATTTTGATTATACAATCCTCTACTGTGGACTCTTTAAGTTCAACCCCACCATCGCAGGGTAGAATGTGCTTACCAGTAAACTTGTAAGATTCGTTCTCGTTAAGGTGAAATCTCTTACCTAGACTTGTAAAAGAGAATTGCCCACCGTATCGAAGGTTTGCAACATCGTCATCGAGTTCCCCATGAACCCAGCGTGAAAACATTGCGTAATCGTAGGTCATCGATATAATGAAAGGTTCTAAGATCTCATTCAACCCTTCCTTGCATTCTGAATAATCGATCACAGTGCGACTCGCCGACACTTTGACCTCCTTGGGGATAACCCATCGATCTTTGAATTTGTAGAAGTTCTTGAACTCGCTGAGGGGTGAGTCTAAACCGAAGATTTGATGAAACCATTGCGAGTAACTCTCAGGTGTCGGTGTGGCTGAGAGAAATATAACCTTGTCGGCTTTCTTCTTTAACTGTGTCAGGACATCACCACGCTTCGACAGTTTGGGGAATGCACCCAGACTGTGAGCTTCGTCAATGATTAGAGTATCGAACTCGTGATCGAGGAACTTGTGAGCCGATTCGTAGTTGATCGTAGCAAGGTCAAACGTATTACCTTGCATGTCGTAGTCGTCCTCGAATCCTCTACCTGTGACGACATTCTTCAAAGTGACAACCAGAACAGACTTAGAACCTATAAGATCACAGGTCGCCAGGGAGATGTGAGTCTTACCGATTTGGCACTCCAAGGCAAGGTAAACCCAGTCACTCGTAGTCAATATCTCTACGGCTTCTCTGGCTACAGCTTGTTGGTCTTTATATAATCGGAAACTCATTCTACTGATTACCAAGTTCACATTCACCAGCGAGTGCCATATAAGCTGCACCATCCAGATAGTCATCGAGTTTGAAGTTCCCACCACTAGATCTGGCAAGCTTCAGGATCACCATGAACTGCCAACCTTGTGTCTCGGTAAGTTCTTGCCCTGTAATCGCATTGAAGGCTTCCACAGTAGACCTCATAGATCTCTCGCTACCTTTATCACGTTCTTTTCCTCTACTATCGATCGTCTCAGAGGCTTCTTTCAATATGTCCGAAGCTGTCTTGTTCTGGTTTAGATTATCATTCATATTAATATTTTGAAAATTCTAGTCTTGTCCTGTTTAGAGCTTCTCTCCACAGAGATCGCTTTGACCTCTTGTAACCTACGAATCGCATTGGAAACGTAACTTGGGGAATATCCTGTAGCTATCTGTATCTCAGTGTTACTTGGTGTTTCTGGTGTTTTAGACCGCAAGTAGTGAAATACAGTTTTGCACCCTTTGTTGCTAATTGGCATTATTTTAATTCGTTAATGTCTTTGTATGCTTTGTTGATGTAATAATCGAAGTTTACATTCTTCAACTTACCTATCCTGTTGTGAACAGTCACTTTCGACTCTTTGCACATATTTATCTCACGCTCTTTCGGTTGGCACATTTCAAAAGCTGCGATTTGGGCTTTGTTGTATCCTTGCTCTCTCAGGCTGTCAATATCGAAAGTGTCTATCTCCTGTAAAACCACGTCTATATGCTTCAGTTCTTCATCATCAAACTCAGCACCTAGCTTTTTAAAGTCAGCTAGTAACTTCTTAGTGAGCTTCTTCTTAGCTGGAGGCATAATCTTGATGATGTTACCACCATCGACGGAGGCGTAGTAACGATTGACTTTCTGTAGAGGTTGATCACCACTGTTGGATCGGAGTATGATTCTACTCTTACTATCACATTTACCCATCAGGTAGAAATCATACTCCACATCGTGATTCTCGATGAACTCACGAACGTCGGTTCCGTGTAACAAGTGAGCCTCAACTGCCTTACTCACAACCTTTTCTGAGTGATTCTGGTGCCAACCCACATTGTATTCGTATGTTCCTTTTCTTTTAACATCACCATTGTCATACACAGCGATGTAGTTATTCACGTTTTTGATGAACATTTTATCGTAAGTAGCATCCTCTAGGTTTAAACCTGTGAGTTGTTCCCAGTCCCTACAGTGCTTGTTGAAAGTGTCAACGTCTTTCCTCCTGAGACGTGCTGTCATACCATCGGTGTTCGCTTGTAATATCTGCAACCCATCTATCTTCATGAACTTCTCAGCTAACATACACAAGCTCAGTTGCCCATTGAGCGTGATCGTCATTGTGTATTTAGAATCGAAGAAGGGTGAGTATTTACTATTCGATTCACCATACACATTATTTAGTGCCAACTTGATAGATAGGTTCTCGGGAGTCCCTTTTTCATAAGCTTCACGCTCATCGAATAGTTCCTTGTAAGTCTCACAGAAAGCGATACCTAAATGTTCTGGATAAACTGAGTTCGCTATGGCAATCCATGGGTAGTAACTGGTAACATCAACGTCTATGATGACCCACTCTTCGTCTGATTCCCAGATCGAAGGTTCAACTGATGCGTGTAAACCACCTGTCCCGAAGATGTATTTCAGACCGCCTATTATGGTTGGTTTATAACCTCTCCCTGGCAAGTCCTCTATCGAACGATATTTACCACCCATTATGACATTGACTTCTTTCAGATTACCACACTCCCGCCTTTTGTCAGCGTAGAACAAGAAATCTCTACATTCTTTGAAAGGGATTCTGTTAAAGGAACCTTTAGTCTCACTTATCACCCTACCACGAATCCAAGAGTGGATAGCTTTGAACTGAGGAGTTTCAAACTCTAAATAGTCGAACAGGACATCGCCAAGGTTGATACTATCACGCTTCGTCTGACGAATCTTTCGTTGTCCGTCTTCGTAGTAATAACAAGCATCTTTACCTATTTTCTCCTCAAGAGCCATGACGAATATGTTATTACCGATCTTACCATCGTTGTGATTGGTGAAGTCCCGATTATATTTCTCACCAAGGACTTCCCTCAGTGTGAACTTGTCCTTAGAAGCTTCGTAAAACTTGGCTGTCTCGTCAACGTCATGCTTGTTGTAAGCGATCAGCTCATCGTAACCCTTTTCAGGCACTTTCTTATTGGGATCGTAGGGTAAGTCACCGATGTCCTCAGCTTGTCTAGCGAACTCAATAGCTTTCAGGCTGGTTGATCTAGCTTTGTTGTCGAAGTGATGGATCTTCATCAAGTCAACTTGGTAGCACCACTGGTCAGCGGTTCTGACTATATGCTGGAAACGATTGTCGAAAGGGGTGCTGAATATCGCATTGCTTTTACTTTTAGCAGCACGTGTAACCTTCTTCCAACCAGCCTCGGGATCACTTTTCCATAGTGTCACCAAGTGGTGTAAGATCGGGTAATCGTAGGCTAGGTTGTTGAAACCAACCATCCTGTAACCCAGCTTACCGAACTCAACAATGGTTTCACACATTTCCCGAAAGTCATTTTTCCGCTTAGATACCTCGAAGGTCAAGTAACCATCCGCCTCGAAGGAGGAGATTACCAAAGTGAAGATATTCGGATAAACCTCAATGTCATATATTAAATCTTTTTCTTGCATGGTATATTAAAATTGAAGTTTCTTTTTACTTTAGGGTATGGTAATATCGGATATTTAAGATCGCAAATTAACTTTTTCTTACTTTTTTTATCACCTGTGAATGTCACATAGCGATGTTTTGGGTGTCTAACCACACGTTTACTTTTATCACCCATGTGGTGCCTACTATGCTTTCCATCTTTAGATGCAATGTCTGTTCGTTTCTTTGTAGTCCCTGTAAATAAAAAATTAGAAGCCTGATAGACGATACCAGTATGACTCTGTGAAGTGTCCGCATAAGACACTATAATTTTAGGTCTGGGTAGTAATTTTAAAGACTTCGCTATCAAAAAACTTGCTTGATTTTTCTCATTGTATTTCAAAACGAGTCTGTTTAGCTCCAACACATCTTTTCTCCATTCTTCACCACACACACCCTTACAAAGACTCGGGGAAGCTGGTGAACCATAGGTTATTACACCGACCAATTCTTCTTTTACGAAAAGTCCATAAGCGTAAGATATACTAGGCATTCTCTTAGCGTAGTGAATATCTAGTATAAATGGTTTAGTTTCATTATAGGTTATAGTTCTGACAGTCATATATTAAAATTGAAGTTTCTTTTTACTTTGTAATTGCAACTCAGAATGTGAACGATCACATCTACTGTCCATCCGTTACCCAAACATTTATATCTCTGAGAGTCGCTAATTCCCGCTGTGTAGTTGTCAGGGAGAGTCTGGAGGCGTTCACACTCCACAGGTGTCAACTTACGAATATACCCTTCCACGAGGACTCCTTGTTTATCTTTATTAGTTAAGGTGTAGAATTTCCTACCATCGTTAACTTTCTTCTTATCGGGCTTGGTGGTTCCGAAGAGATACTGCCCCATTTTAGCAGCTCCCCCACCAGAATCCCCACCTGATGTTACATCTTTTTCATTGATATAGTAGACACGATTCGCTTGAGGGTCTTTTCTAAAATATCCCATCTTACCTTCCTCGACTTCTTTATCGAGCATGGAGAGTGTGTCGTTGAAAGGGACAATGTATTCGTTGAGTTTCTGATAAAAACAATTATAAGGAACACCTTTGTGGATGTTGCTAGTTATACAAAAAGATTTACTATCGGAATACATGGTGTAATTCTCTAACCTGCAATTTCCAGCTTGTCCCCATTTTTTGTTACCCGCCAACATGTAAGCTACACCTTTCTCCGACAGGTGATAATCCACGTTCTCGTGAATAATATCTTTAAGTAGCAAGCCTTTATCGTTAGGGTGTGATACGTTCCAGTTACACCAGTAAAGGCGGTATCTATTTTGAGCACTCAGTAACGCTGAATTTATAGCTACAGGTTGTGTTCCCACCATGTCACTGATTATGTCTTGAAATTCTTGTTTCATTCTGACGTTCTCAAGTAGAAATTTAACTTTCGGATTCACAGTTCTGACATGGTTCAGGATTTCAACAAAAACGAAAAACAACCTAGACCTGGGGTCGTTAAAAGCTAATTGCTTACCCGCAAAGCTGAAACCCTGACAAGGTGATCCCGCCAATATCAAGTCGATTGTTGACCAGTCAATATTCCACTCTTTCCATGTAGTAACATCTCCTACATGTTCCACATCGTCCCAGTTGGAACTAGCGACTTCGATAGCGTATTTATCCACTTCACTAGCGTAATATTTATCGACTTTGGCGTTAAGCCTGTCCAGTGCAGCTCTGCCACAAGATATGCCGTCAAATAATGATAAAACTCTCATTTAAGGGTGTTCGCAGGTTTCGGTTATACCATGGTCTCTGAGTAGATCGTGACAGTCTCTCATGGTCACATCCAGTGATATTTTGATTAGCTGATCGTCTATCCCGCTCCCAGGAGGTTTGAAAGTTTCTAGGATCATCTGCTCACGACCAGTCAAAAAGTCCCATAAGTTGTGCTTCTTCAGTAAATTTATCATAATTAATTAGTTAAGGTTAAGGCAGGGGTGTCTCCACCCCTACCAAGTTATAAGATCAGGGAAAGATTAGTCTTCGCTATTGGACTTCTTCTTTTTCTTCTTTCCTCCGAAAGCCATCTTCTCCTTGCTTTTCTTAGGTTTAAACTTACCTAGTAGCTTTTGACGCTTATCATCATTCGTAGCGAATGAAGAGTCGGCAGAGAAAGACTCACCTTCTTCGGTGTATTGAACAGCGTCTATGGAAAGACCCAAAGTCTCCCACTTCTCCATCCAATATGCTCTTACAGCGACGTTCGCATATGAGCCATCAGCTAACACCTTATCTTTACTATACTCCTTGAGATGCTCACCAGAGTTGTCGAATACATCTGGTGCTTCCTGATCCCCAGGCTTCTTACCTTTAACGTAGAACTTACCCTTGAAACCATCGTAGATAGTCCCTTCCTTGTTGGTATTATCATCACCTATCTTGAAGAATAGGTTCTTAACACCATCGATAGAACCATCGAAGTCATCGTCAAACTCAAACTCATCATCTACGTGGTGTCTTACGAGATATTGAACTACCTCTTTGACTTGCTCTACTACGTCCTCGTCTTCGAGAATGAGGTCGGCTTTGTAGTTTAGCTTCCCAAACTTGTCTTCTGGTTCAAAGAAGAACTTACCGTTACCAGAGAATGCGATTCTTACATTCTCCATGATGAACTCGACATCGGCTCCATTCTTTGTAGTTACCCAGTCATACTTCTGCTCAATACTATCTGATTTCTTTGCTTTTTTAGCCATTTTCTTTTTATGTTCAATTTTATTGTTAGGTGTAGCTTTTGTCAGGATGCTCACGTTTCCGTTTGGTTATGTGAATGTATTAGTAATGCTGAGGTTTAAGAATGTCAACATTAAATTATCAAATTTACAATTAATTAGTCTCCTTAACGAAAATCCCATTAACCATCTCACCTTTGCGGTGTTTGATTTCGTCATAGGCTTGCTGTAAACACTCTTCCAGTGATACACCATACATAGAAGCAAGGTTTATAAGGCACACTATAGAGTCCCCTATTCCGTCTTTGATCTCTTCCGTGGACTGATGGTGGTAATCGAGACTGTAGCTAACGATAGCGTCTCTTGTCTCAATGACCTCCTCGATGAGTTTATCATGTTGCTTGATTGGTGTGCTGCCGCTGATGATGTTTCTATCATTAGCCCATTGTATTACTTTGTCTATTAGTTCATTCATAAAATTAGTATTTGAAAGATTTGATTGTTTGTTTAAAAGGTTCTCCTTCGATATTGCGAACCAGCTCCAATGCTTTCTCGGCTAATTCACGGATCTCTAACTGGGAATCGGGTTTATTTCGCAAAGATAAAAAGTGTGCGAAGGATCTCCAGTTGAACATGACATCCATAGTTATCTGGTTACACTTTGGTAGGAAAAATCTAGCCGATTCTTTAGCACGTTTACGTCCCATCTTTGGTGTAAATTCATCAACTGCTCGATGGTAAAGTTCAACACAGTTTTGAAAGTGATCTTCGAGCATCTCGGAGTAAGGAGTAAACTCTTCTCTATACATATTAGCAACTTCTACCGATCCCCAGTCATCAGGAACGTAACAAGTAGGTTCTTTCAACTCCTTGTATCGTGCTGACTCAGCGTTAATAGATACACCAATACGGTGCTTCAATATCTGAATATGGGTAGCGTCGTCGCATCTTATGAGAAAGTGCAGCGAAGACTTCTCGAAGGGGGTGTGATGCCCAGCAGACGCTAACATTGCGAGTAGATTAGGAACCCTTTCCTCTTTCTCGGGAGTCAATTCTCTGTAGGTGCTAGTCCAGGCGGATAATGCGTGGGTGGTATCTCCACCATAATGACCGAGTAATTCTATTGTGTTTTCCATGATTACTTATTTGTTCTTTGTTTGGATTTGAGCAACTTGGACTTGAGAGATTCGACAGATGGTGTGTCTACGTCATCGGATAAGACCAACTTAGGCGATCCTGGGGGCTTGATTAGATGTTCTTTCTCGAATTGTTTCTTTAACTCAGGAGTCAACTTAGGTGTAACCTTGGTGAATGACTTGATCTTTGGTGGATCGTAAACGTCCTCATGATCAAGGTGTTGTGTCAAAAATTCACCAGCGACTTGAGGATCGGCGTAGCGTCTGTTTGATCGACCCTCGACCAGTTTAGTTCCCTGAACAGGCTGACCTCGGTCTGCTAACTCGAAGAGTCTCTGACTGACACCTTTGAAGAATGATTCAGCTTCGGGTTGAATCTTTAAGAAACCAACCAAGTCCTCGTCTTTCACAGAATCAACATCGAACGTGTTCGGGAATGCTAGGAGAACCTTAGCATCCTTAGCAGCACAGTGTTTATTGGCTGGACACCAGAGGCAAGCTTTCTCGGTAGGGACGAACATTGTCATTGAGCCGTCGTTGATCACATCGACAGGCTTCTGGATAGCTTCGTTACAGAAACTTATCAACTCACCCACAGTAGTAACCCAAGGCTCCACGTAAGGAGAAACTAGAGGGTTATAGGTTGTAAGTTTGATCTTGAAGTTGCTTCTGGGTGGTATAGCTAAGTTGTTCTTCAGGAAAGAATAAGCGTAAGCTGATAGCTGTTTATTCTGATACGATTCAACCATACCAGACCTTCTCCACTTGAGGTCTACGATTGTGATAGAACGATCGAAATGTAGAATCAGGAAGTCACAAGTACCCTTGTCTTTCTTATCGTTTGAGTAGAAAAGCTTGCTGCGAACTTCCACATAGATCTTATCCTTCTCATGTTTGACCTGAGACATGCAATAGTCGATGTAGTTCTCAAGCTCCCCATAGTCTTTGTGGACAACTTCCCCCTCGAATTTACACTCCTTGGTGGAAAGCCATTCTCGGATAGACTTTGCTTTCTCGATGCTCTTGGATTTCTTTTGCCCAGTGATGTGTAGCAAAGCTTCCTCGGCTAGATCGTGAGCGTAGGTTCCTATAGCACCGGATTTGTTCGATGGTTGATACGCAGGGATTGTTCCTGCCTCTATGAGTTTGTCTATGTGTGCGTTAGACGCTGTGCAGACAGTAGTTCTGTCCAAGCCCGATGGTGATATTTTTGCGTGAAAATTTGCTGATCCTGACATGTTATTTTGAGTTATATGGTGAATTGGGGTAGTTTTTAGTCATACCCAGGACGCTTACCAGTGGTTACTTGAGCTTCTGCACCTCTTTGTAAACCTGACGGATTTCATCCAAACTTAGCTCGTCTGGGGATTCAGCATTATGATTAATTTTAGCCATTATATCGAATAGGAACTCCTGATCCTCCACGATGTCTTCGTCGAGAAGTTCTTTATATAACTCTTGAATTTGACTTATAACGTGGTTGAAAGCATCGACCGCCTCGTCTTCGTCATCATCCTCGTCGGTGTCTTCGTCGTCGTCTGACTCAACAGGTTTCTCTTTGGTTTTTGGCTCGTCCTCTTCTTCTTGGGATTCAGCTAGTTTAGTTTCCAAAGCTTTGAGTGCGTCTTTGAATTTCTGTAGAGATCCTTTCTCTGGAGGAGTGCCACCCAAATCAGCGATCTTCTGTGAGATCTCTTTCTTCTCCTTCTGAACAGGTGTCATCTCTGGTTCATCTTCAACATGAGGTTCTTCTGACGGAGACTCGGATGCTTGCGGTTCTGGGGTGAATGGGACTGGTGGTTGTATCGGTTCGGCAACCACAGGTGCTGCTACGGTCTTCTCGGTAGTCTGAGTTACTGTTACAGGTCTACTCTCGATCTCTAAGATCTGAATAAGCTCTGATGTCTGTAGGGCTCCCGCACTTGTGCGTAGGATTAACTGTTGTTTAACTGCTTCTAGTAATGTAATGTTGGACATGGTTTGTTTCTAATTTAGATTTTGGTTGTTGTCAAATTTATTATTGAAAGTTTTTCAATTTATTCATCGTCTCGGGAGTTTCTCATCTCGTCGGTAGCTATTACCAACTTTCTTAAATGGTTTGCGTATTCTGGAACATTGTTGGCTTTTAGTAAACCATTGAACGAAGACCTATCCATTATTTTCGCTGTCATTTCCTCGTCGAAAAGGTAATTTACCAAAGACCAACAATAAAGTTTCTTCAGTCTCTCCTTCAACATTTGTTCCGTGTTTTCGTTACTCATTGTTTATGATGTTAGTAAGATGAAGGTTTTGGATGCTCTAGTCACCGCTGTGTATAGTAAACGATTGTGAGTAAGAGTGTCGAGCATACCCACACCAGCGTGTCGATACATCACATAACTCCACTCCGACCCTTGAGATGAATGGGTAGTCCTGGCATAATCATACCTGAGAAGCAACCCTTCATACGAAAGTCTTTCTCTACGTTCCGCTAATGTCAAACCCACTTTCAACCTTGCGGTATTGATGAGGACTTGGTTCGAGCTCCCACTACCCAGATTGTTTAACGTGTGAGTGATGACTGAAGGCATTAGTGACATAGGTTCGTTTAAACTAACCTCATCCTTGTTCTTGAAATCATCGGTGAAACTATTCGCACAATACAACTTATCCTCAACCGATACCACATCAGGATCACGACCTAGGTGTTTACGCACAGCGAAACTGAACTCATCGACAACATCGTTAAGAAAGCTCAACATCATAGTATCGTCTCCCGCAGCTTGTTCATAGCACAGCGGACTCTGAGGTAAGACAAACAGATCATCCCAGTCATCCTCGTTGTGTCTCATCCAACTATGAATGGGAAACTCCTCTTCGTCACCATACTCTCTTATCTCATTGGCTAACTTTAGAATACCAGAATCCTGAGCCTGTCTTACGATGGTTTCAAGTTCCCAGGTGGGTTTATTCCTACGGAACCAGTCTTGCTGATTCTGGTCTTGGTGCCTCTTAACTACAGGGGGGAGCTGGAAACCATCACCTACGAATATCGCAGAGTCTGAGTTTTCGATGATCAGATTTCTTGTTTCCAAATCCACCATGCTAGACTCGTCACATACAACCGCAATCCAAGCTATCTCCTCTTCGTTGCGATCCTTGATACCGAACACTGGTTGTTGAGCTTCACCAGACTTAATAAGCTTGTCCCTCTCTTTCTCAAGAGTGCGTATACGATCGCTGTCTTTTGCTGACACGGCTGTTAATATGTCTTTCTCGATACGTTCTATCTTAGTCCCTTTGAACCCTCTGGTGAACGATGTCGTAGTGATCACGTAGGCATCCTCTCCCAGCTTGTTCTGCAGCACGTTCTTTGCTTTGTGTGTGGGTGCCAGGAACACGATGTCTTTGTATGACTCCCATAATTTACTGATTGCGTAAGTCTTACCTGACCCAGCCCTTCCATGTAATGTCCACCATCCTTCGGTAGATAATTTCTGCGAAGCCTCCTTCACGAAGGTTTCTTGTTTCTTATTCAATTTCATAGTTTATTCTTTACGTTCTTCGTTTAAAAAAAATCTTTTACGCTCTTTTTCTTAGGTTCTCTTATAGCCCCACCTATTCTCCAATACTTATTACCACCATCGATAACTTGTGGGGTAATGGAATCCTTTGCGGAATAGAGGACTGTTTGGGTGTCATCATCTCGTGATATTATACGTAATTCTCTGAGTGCCTGTAACAACCTATCAGGATTCGAGAATAGCTTTTTGAACCTGTCCAGATCATCACCTCGTAGATTAGATCGTATCTCGTTGTAAACCTCCATCGAAGTCCCCTCGTAGTATCTGACACCACCTCTCTCGATGTTCGTAGGGAGATTACCTTGCAAAATCAATTCTCTGAGTTGTGCTGAGTTTGACCCTTCGTTCAACTCAGCCACTATCTCAGCGTTATGATACGACACAACAGGGAAACGCTCACCGTCCTCCTCTGAGATTCGATACTCGCTCGGGACTTCATGCTCTTTTAACAGGTAGTTGAAAAAATTAGGTATCTCAACGATCATAGCCTTGGACATGTCATTGAACCACTTCGTAGACTTAGCCTCACCTCTGGCAAACGCTTTGAGAACAATGACCTTATCACCCACCTCGGGGCTGTTGATCTTTGGTAGTGTGTTGATTTTGTCGTAGTTCATGCAGCGGATGATCCTCTTGAAACTCTTCGCTGAGATCTTATTGACACCTTTACCGTGTATCTCATCGGTGCCAGATACTAGAATGGATTTGAGAGTCTCACTCTGATGATCTCGATTAGCCTCTGTAGCTTTGAGTGAGGACTTATCGTCGATAGTGAGAAGCTCGGACGACTTCTCCATGGAGTTGAAAATATCGTCTTTCTCTGAAAATAAACCCGAACCGTTTACCATCCTGTCGCAGAACAGTTGCCTAAGAACCAGATCGGTCAATGCTGTCTTACCACAATTAGATTCACCCACTATGTGCATCATCTGGGAAGGACTCATCTTAGCCACAGGTTCACCGTTGTTGTAATTACATCTGACACCATCCGCTAACCATCCTAGAAATATCTGTAACTCATTCTCATCGAAGAGTTCTCTGAGGAAATTCTCTATTTTATCGAATGGTCCTCGATTCTTCAATATCTTAGGAAACTTTCTACTACTCCTCACCAAAACCCTGCGACCAGATAGTGTGTAACAACCAGCATCGTAACCACCTAGTGCTGCTACGACCTCATCCACTGAGTTTTCTCTCTCGATCTTGATCTTGGCTTTCTTCACAGCTGATACGTTGTCCCCGATTATTGTATCCGTAGAGAAACCAGCTTCTGCGAGATGGTCCTCGATACTCTGTGTCTTTCTCCAGTCGCCTTGCTGGTCTTTAACGAAGAACGATCCATCTTTGTGCCACGAGTCTAAGGATTTGTGATTGTCTATCTCCTCAATGAAACCCTCAACGTCCCACTTCTTACCTTTTAATGGGTCCACCTGTTTGGGGTCAAAATATAATAGCTCCTGCCTTCTCCTACCAGATCCCTCCTCAGGTTCCACATTGGGTAGACGAACATACTTCGTTGCGTCTCGTATCACTGTGGGATCAGCACCGAGTTGAATGAACTGGGTCTGCAGCCTCTGATAACTCTTCGCATCTATGTCTCCTTTGACAAAACCGAAGTGATAAGACTTACCTCCTGAGTAGATGATATATAATAGCGGTCCAAACTGACTAGCTATGTGCATCACATTGTTGAACCTTTCCATCTTAACCTCGTCAACTAACCCATTGTATAGAGTAAAATCCGCTTCGGCTACGATCAGGTGTTCCTTGGCTAAGTTTAACTTGCTCCTGGAACCACCCTCCTCAGTGTTTTCTTTGAATAACGATCGGGAGAAGAACAGAAAACTATCGATGTTGTCTATTTCCTTCTTACTCCATGGGTGTATGAGAGTTTGATCATCAGGATTAACCAAGAGGGACATGGTGACTTTCTCACCAATGCAAACATTCCCTAACTTAGACTTCTTAGTGTTAGGTGCTGATATTTCACGACTCTCTTTCGTGTAGACTTGTCTGAGGAAATTGAAAGGAGTCAATTTCTCCATTTTCTCCATGGGCACAGGGCTGGTGACTGTGAGGTTCTCTATGGTTAATCTGGAAAATCTTTCGAGTAATTTACTGTCATGTTTGGCTTTGGTGCTCTTACCATCCGAGTTGTCTAAGAACTTCTCATACAACTCCTCACGACTCATCGATATGATGTTGTTCCAGGCACTCTGAAACTGAGCTTCTGGGTTGTCGTGATCGTATTGATTAACCATATGATCCTTGAACCCTTTAGTGTTTGGGTCATTCAGATCTGGGTCGACCATGTTAAATATCAAAGCATTCGACACACAAGCCATTAACGACCAATGGTGAGTATCGTAATTCGCATCTTTTCGATTGGCGGAACCAGCATGATCAGACAAACTCAAACCCTTCCAGCAAGCTTTGCGTATGTCGTCGGGATTCTGTTTTAAATAAACTTCCGCAGCTTTTCTCCAATTATCGTGTCTGAGATCACTTGGTCTAGGTAGACGAGAGAACTTCCTGAATGGGTTCTCATCCTTCAACGAATCTTTTCTCGTGCTTCTGAGGCGTTTGAGATCTTCGCTTGTCGGTTTTTTCTTCTTAGATTTGGATTTCTTACTCACGATTGTTGAGACTTGGGGTGCAGAGTTCTATCGTCCTTGTTATCAGGACGTTGGTGTAACATTGGACTGGTCAAACTTAGTCTATTAGATGCTCGATTCGTTTCATATACTCATCTTTGATAGATGGCTTCAACGATTCAAGTTTTGCGATCACAGCTTTCAACAAGCCTTCGTTCGCTGGTTCCGAGCGATTAGGTAATAATTCACTAGCAACTTCAATGAGTTCCTTATCGAAGGAGATTCCTTTGGTTATCTTATTTATCTTGGACATGGTTTATTTTTAATTTCTATTTATCAAATTGTAAAGATTTATTTGTAAGTTTATTTAGGAGTAAAATGTGGCTGGTTTTATGCGATTGCCAGCCTCGGCACTATGCAAATAACCAGAGGATGTATCCCCCGCCGCAATGCCTGCCCATCTTCGTGGGAAATT
>CALGZA010000098.1 GCA_937934595.1 uncultured Verrucomicrobiales bacterium
CTGAGATTCTACCTTATTATGACTACTAAAAAAAATACAATAGATACTCAAGACGCTGCGTTCATTGGAATTGATCTTGGAGACACGAAACACGCTGTTTGCGTGACTAATGCGCTTGGGAAAAACATCAAAGAATATTCTATCGCTAATACACGTAGGCAATTTGAAAAACTAGCGGCAACTTATCCCAAAGCTATGATAGCTCTGGAAGTTGGGACGCACAGTCCATCGTGACTAAGTGGACAAATTATGTACACCTCCCAGACCTCGTATGAGGTTCTTGTTCATCAACTGGCAAATGTTTATCCCTACGGGCTCTGCGGGATGGCTGCGCATATTAAGTGAGCTATTACTCTAAGCAGTCATAGCCTTACTTCCGCAAATCGTTCACTATCATGCAGTTGTCAATGATAGTTCTTTATAATTATGAGACAGACACGAATGGCACGGACTTAAGCGGGTCTCTTTAAATGGATGTCTCGGTTGAGTTAGTAGTTGATAGCTTTTAGGCCGTCTTTTCTGGGCTCGTGGTTCATGTCTTCCTTTTCGGATGATGAGAGTTTCTGCGGCTAAGTGGGGGTGTAGCTTCTCGTGTAACTCTTCTCCTGTTTTACGGTGGTGATGATAACCTTTGCAGTTATTTATTGAAAGGCACCTCACAGCAGCAGTATGAACTTCATCATTCAAACGATCCACGAGAGTGACATAAACCAGCTTACAGCCTCTATCTAGCAGCCTGACTACAATGCCTCCCTCCTGCATCGGAGCTAACTAATATATAAAACTAATACCGCGGAACCCCTGCATCAACCTCACAAGACCAAACATCAATACCACCACGCATACTCACCACCTCACGAAAACCCTCACCATGCAAATACCTAGTCGCATCCAGAGATCTTACCCCATGATGACAATAAATAATCGCTGACCGCCCTACATCCCCCAGCACCTCCTCAGCCCTACCAAAAAAATCAGACAAAGGCACTAAAATCGCACCATCTATCCGACAAAATTCATACTCACCCAGCTCCCTGCAATCTATCAGAACAGGCGCCTCATCATCAATCAGCAAAACCCGAGCCTCCTCACAACTAACCTCTAAACCATCACCCATCATCACTACTCAACTATCACCGGAGTCCCCAACGCCGCATTGTTATAGAAAATCCTAGCCATATCATCAGGCAGCCTCACACAACCATGAGAAGCCGGATATCCAGGCAAATGACCAGTATGCATCCCTATCGGACCATTAAATCGCATAAAATTCAACATCGGTGCATGCACAAACGTCTGACCAGACTGAGGAATATCCCTCCCCTTCTTAGCATCATCATTCACTATCGCACCAGTCGCATCATCCTTTATAACACCATACAAAGATGACTTGTGATCTATATCCTTCTCCGTCACCTTATACCTCCCCTTAGGTGTCCTCCTGCCCTCAGAACCCGTTGAAATAGCCGTCTGCCCAACCAACTGATTAGCCTTATAAAAATAAGCCTTCTGGTCATTCAAATTAATCCTAATAAGCGGAGCCCCCTCCACACCATCTCCATCCCAGTAACCCTTGGTATGATGGCCCCTCACTCCAACTCCATCACCCACTACCCCAGACTTGTAATCCGCCAAATAAGCAGCCCCGCTTCCAGCAGGAACATGTGAGCCACAACTAATCAGCAAAGTCATCAGACCCAGTCCCAATAAACCAAAAAATAAATTCATAAATGATTTCATAAATATCTAAAAATAATGATTCCCATCCAGACCAAAACGCTGATAGATCCGAATACCACAGCAACCTAATCACAGATACTCAAGAGTCAAGTAATAGTATAAATCAACACACAACATAAAAACTTAGACTTGATTTCCATCAACAGATCAGATGTTTTCTCTCTATGCCTAACTACGACTACAAATGTGAAACCTGTAACCAAACTTTCGAAGTCTTCCAGAAAATGTCAGATAACAAGCTCACCACCTGCATCCTAGAAAACTGCTCAGGACCCGTCACTCGGCTTCTAGGTGCGGGCTCAGGACTCATCTTCAAAGGAACTGGCTTCTATGAAACAGACAACAGATGCAAATCATACAGCGACGCCGCATCAAAAGAAAAACCTAAAGAAAAATAAACCTCTACCTCCTACCCCTTAAAAAACTTCGCCCCCCTGCCGGGCACACATCGAGTAGGGAGTGAGGTTAACCCCATCGCCCTCTCACACTACCTGCCATACGGTTCCGCAGCAATGCGGTTCAAAACAGAGCTAACTGTTCAGCATATTTTGTCTCATTTTGCAGGTTTAGTAACAATTTCTGATCAAAATATTTCTTCGACAGTCCTACATTCATGGGCGGCAAGGCACTATTGAACCATGCTCCATAACCGTTATAGGTGGTCTTGGAGGCTATGGCTTCATGGATACCTAAACGCATAAGTTGCCTGCATCTTCTCCGTGGGCATTTCCATTGTCGCCAGATGATGTTGCGGAGTCGCCTTCGTATCCAGCCATCCAGATCATATATGACACCTTTGCACTCGATGATTCGATAGTAATTCACCCAGCCTCTTAATATAGGGTTGAGTCTTTCGTTGATTAATCGTCCGACATTTTGCCCTCGTTCTCTGCGAATTTCTGCAAATGGGAGCGATACGAACTTTTGACCTCTTATGAGCGGTGAAGCTAAATCCTAGGAACTTGCGCTTCCATGGACGATCTAAGGCACTTTTGGTCTGGTTGACTTTGAGGCGCAGCTGCTTCCCTAACCATACGCTGATACTTGTTAATACTCGCTATGCCGCTCGTTTTGAGTGCAGGTAAATATTACATTCATCAGCATACCTCAAGTGACTGAGTCCTCGATTTGATAGCTCTCTATCAAATCGATCTAACAGAATGTTAGACAGCAGTAGTGAGAGTGGTCCTTCATGCGGAGTTACTTGTTAGCCTTGGCTTTCGAGTCCGTTTCTCATGATGCCAGCTCGCAGGTATTTACCGATGAGCTTGAGCAAGGTGTTGCCCTTGACTCTCACTCGGAGACTCTGCATTAGGATGTCATAATTGACATAGTCCAAGAACTTTTCCAGATCCAGATCTAAGACCCATCGCTTGCCTTCATGCTGGTAGCTTTGCACATTGCATACCGCTTGTTTTGCTTTCTTGCCTGCTCGGAAGCCGTAGCTACTTTCTGAAAAGTGGGTGTCGAACACTGGGTTTAGCACTTGTGCAATGGACTGTTGTATCAATCTATCATTCACAGCGGCAATGCCTAGTGCCCATACTCCGCCATCAGATTTAGCTATACCCACTGCCTTTACGGGCTGTGGTTGATAGCTACCATTACGTAGCTTTCCTTTGATCATGATCCAGTTTTCACTGAGTCACTGAGGGAGTTCTTCTACGGTCATACCGTCGATTCCTGCTCCTCCTTTATCAGACTTTACGCGGCGTAAAGCCCTCCACATATTACTTCTTTCAATCACTGCCTCTAGGAGACTAGGTTTGCGGCAATGAACTTCGTCCTAGTTTGACCCAACGTTTGAAGCACCATGCCAATACCCTAGCAGATACTGTCAGCCGCTCTCTTGTTCTAGTCCTACCATCTCAGGTTTCTTGCCTGCTTCTGTTTCATTTTTAGCCATACTTGGTATTCATTAGCTCTGTTATGTTCCAGCCTTCAGACGGATCGATTCGTCCTACTATACTCTCGGCTGACTTCTGTTGCTTCTTCTCCACACTTCTTGATGCCAGTAGTCGCTTCTTTGACAAAGCAACAGACCTCCCTGGGTAATGCACACTGACCTCCGCATGTATCCCTGCCACAAATACAGCAACACCTTCCGTGCAGATCTTGGACTTTGAAGATTTATGACTTCTCATCCGATATTGGCGCCTACTATGTGATTCTTGTTCATCAGGGCAATGGTTTGCTTATCATCTTCCTTCAGCCAGGATCTCACAATCTTAACCTTGCTGTGCTAGTGGCTCTCTCTGCCGAGACCACAGAGGAGTTGAACCCCTATTCAGTGTGCCCTGCAGGGCACACAAAAAATGGGTCACTAAATAGTGACCCATAAAATATTTAAAATCTGTTAATGAATGGGCATTCACCCATTGCTAAAATTACCAGCGGAAGTGAGCGAACGCACGGTTAGCCTGAGCCATCTTGTGCATATCATCTCTCTTTCTCACTGCTGAACCTTGGTTATTAGCAGCATCTTTGATTTCATTAGATAGGGCTTTGTGCATTGGCACTCCCTTCTTATTGCGTGCAAATGTCACAAGCCAACGCATCGCTAGTGACTCAGAACGTGCCGGAGCCACCTCAAGCGGCACCTGGTAAGTTGCGCCTCCTACACGCCGAGACTTAACCTCAACACGCGGCTTTGCATTCTCAATTGCACGAGTGATAACCTCAAGAGGATCAACTGTATCAGTGCCCTCATTTGCTGATTCAATAGCTTGATACACGATCTTCTCTGAAATAGAACGCTTACCATCCTTCATAACCTTACTGATAAGTGTTCCCACAAGCTGGCTATCATAACGTGGATCGCGACGATCTTTTTTTGCATTTACTGCTCTTCTACGAGACATAGTATTAAATAATTATATGTTAAAAATTGATTAGGCTAAAGCAGAAATTACTTCTTAGGCTTCTTAGCACCATACTTAGAACGAGACTGCTTACGTCCATCTACTCCCAGAGTATCAAGAGCACCACGAACAATGTGGTAGCGAACACCTGGCAAATCCTTCACTCGTCCACCACGAACAAGAACAATACTATGCTCCTGTAGGTTGTGTCCCTCACCACCAATGTAGGCAATGACCTCTTCTCCGTTTGTGAGACGAACCTTAGCTACCTTTCGGAGAGCTGAGTTCGGCTTCTTTGGTGTACGAGTCATTACCTGAAGGCAGACTCCGCGTCTCTGTGGACAGTTATTCAAAGCACGTGATTTAGACTTCGATACCGGAGTCTTGCGTCCCTTGCGAACTAATTGATTAATGGTTGGCATATAGCTTATAAGTGGTGGATGGTCTGCTGATAAGTTGTAACCGTATGGGACCCTCCCATAAAATTAAATTCAACCAGTTCACACCCGTTATTAATATTGATTAATAGAGTCTCTTCCTGCGCAAGACTCGGGTTGGGACGGCGAAGTTACTCTTAAAAAGCAATCTGGCAAGGCTTAAGTTATTATTTTTAAAAAAATACGAACCCTAAAGCCAACCAAAAAACAAATAAATAACACTGAAAAAACAAAAACCCGCATATCCAAATGAAAAGAATTGCGGGCCGTAAATTAAATGGAGCGGGTAGAGAGAATCGAACTCTCCTACTCAGCTTGGAAGGCTGGTGCATTACCACTATGCTATACCCGCTTTAATTTTGAACTGATTTAAAGCGTTTTATTCGCTTCGGGGGCAGTATTAGTCCAAGTTTAGGATCTACTCAAGCCTAAACTTGAATAAATTTGCTGTATCGCCCTACTTTTGTTTAACGTGTAAAAATGAATCCCCGCCACTTCAGCATCCAGTAGCTCTAAACACTGCTGTGCCGCATAATGAATTCCTATATTCTCCACAGCCTCCTCATCCGAATTAGCACGCTGAAGAGCCCGCATCAACTTTGCAGGATAACGCGCCCCCTCAGCTAACTCAGCCATCCTACTCATCCCCTTCAGAGAAGTAACCGGCATAATTCCAGCCACAATTGGAATAGTTACCCCCTCCAACTCACAACGCTCTCTATAATCAAAAAAATCGTGATTATCAAAAAACAACTGTGTGCAAATATAATCAGCACCAGCATCCACCTTCGCCTTTAAATACTCCATCTCCTTTACCCTATTTGGAGTCGCAGGGTGACCCTCTGGAAACCCCGCCACACCTACTCCAAAACCACGTGGATCAGGATGCCTACCAGAATCATTAAACGCCTTTATAAAAGATACCAAATCAGACGCATACTGAAAAGCATCCTTCGTCCTATCATAACCAGGCTCATCTCTCGGCGGATCACCCCTCAAAGCCAATATATTTCCCACCCCAGCATCCGCATAACGCTGTAAAATGTGATCAATCTCCCCCTCCGTATGCCCAATACAAGTCAAATGCGGAACAGGCGGAACCCCAGTAGTCTCTTTAATGCGTATCACCAAATCATGCGTCAAGTCCCTCGTAGCACCTCCAGCCCCATAAGTCACCGATACAAAAGATGGCCTATAAGGCTCCAGCTCTTCTATCACACCATAAAGCGCATCAGAAGCCTGCGCACTGCGTGGAGGAAAAAACTCAAATGACAGTGAAGCCGTATCACCATTTAGAATATCTGAAATATGCATCTGAAACACTCTTAAACATCAGCACCAGATCTCCAAGAACAAAACCATTGAAGACTATCATTTATCCAAAAAATCCATCCCCGCACAAACCCAATTAAATCAACCTTAACCCAGCAAAATCCTGAGTATCAACCATACCCACAGGCTTCAAACCATCCAAAACAACTATATCATCAATCTTATGCTCACCTATCTTCTTAATAGCCTCCGCCGCTAGTGAACTCGCCTGAACCGTCACCGGATCCTTAGTCATAAAATCACTCACAGCTCTCCCCCTCACAGAATCATTCTGAGCAAAAGCCCTAGCAAAATCACCGTGAGTAAACACACCAGCAAGACCTCCATCAGCATCCACCAAAACACACGCTCCGGACCGAGACTCACTCATAGCCAAAATAGCCCTACCTACCGTCTCATCTGGTGACAACAAAGCCATCGCATCACCACTTCGCATGATATCCTCCACTCTTGTTAACAAAGCCCGGCCCAATGAACCACCCGGATGATAACGTGCAAAATCTTCTTCAGTAAAACCCCGCGCATCTAACAAAACCATCGCCAATGCATCTCCCATTACAAGCGCTGCAGTAGAAGATGACGTCGGCGCCAGATTTAGCGGACACGCTTCCCGCTCCACCGGCGTCAACAAAGTAAAATCAGAATGCTCCGCAAGCGTAGAATCCACCACACCAGTTATACTTATTAAAGTAATATCAAACCTCTTTATAGAAGGTATCAGGTCTATCAACTCCCTCGTCTCTCCAGAATACGAAAGCGCCAGCACCACATCCCCATCAGAGATAAGCCCCAGATCCCCATGAACAGCATTCTGAGAATTAAGAACGACAGCCGTTGCTCCCGTAGAGTTTAATGTAGCTGCTATCTTATGACTAATATTACCAGACTTACCCACACCTACCACAACAACCTTATGATTAGAATCCAAGCTCTCAACCAAAACCCCCACAGCATCTGCAAAATCCTGCCCAAGCCCCTTTAACAAACCCGTAATAGCCTGTTGCTCTATTTCAACAACGCGCTTAGCCCTCGTCAATATCTCTTCTTTAGTCACAACATCATAATGTCTCAGAATACCAGAACTGCAAGCCCATAGACTTAACCCCATCAACACACAAAGCCACCAATCAAATAATCTACACAACTTTTAATCACTTCACCAGTTACATCCCTATGCACAAATTTAAAAAACCCAATAACAAAACCATGAAATACACAACTACCCTTAAATCATCCATCATCACAGCCCTCGGACTCTCGCTAATCGTAAGTTCAGCTATCGCTAAAAAACCCCATAAACGCAAACACTTCAAAAACAACGAAGGCAAAAACGGAGCTATTAAAGAAGAGCGCATCCTAGACAAAAAAGATACCCACGGTGACCAAAGAGAACCAGGTAAAGATAAACGCCAAAAAAATATCCACATCTATCACAAACATAGCTTCAAACGCATCAAAGCACTACTCAAATCCGGTAAAATAACCGAAGAACAAGGCTCCATATTCAAAACCACACACACCGACATAACCAGACAAATAACCAATGCAAAAGCAGATGGAAATATATCTAAAGCCGAAAAAAATCATATCCGCGCAGATCTAAATCAACTCAACGACAACCTAACCAGAATCGCTGGCGAAGCAGAAAAAGGCGAAGAACGCACTCCTCTCCTCAATAAACGCCAACACAAACTCGAAGAAGCTGTAGAAGCAGGTATTAGATCCGGCAGACTATCCACACTAGAAGCCAATGGAATCAAACGCAAACTAGCTCGTCTCGCAAAACTTGAAGACAAACTAAAAAAAGATGCCAAAGTGTCTCAACGAGAAAGAGAAAAATTATTCAAAGAAATAAGTGAAATAAAAAGAGACATAAAAAAAGAGCTACGTGATTAATCCCCTCCTCCCACTAACATAAAGCCCTGGTTATCAACCGGGGCTTCCATCATACACCCCCCCTGCGGATCATAAATCACATCTCTACCTCCAGCCTCCTCAACATAATACCCGGGAAGAACCCTCCCATATGCCTCCTCCTTCCAACCAGCCTGAAACTGGTTAGAAGCAGTGACCGCCAAAGGATGAGGCATAGACATAGCCACCACGCGCCCCTTAGCCACCATCATCGGATACAATAACTCCGATGCCTCACCACCATCGACCAGATAAACCGCTACATCATTTATCCCAGCATCCTCTAACCTCTTACGTAACTCACCACCACCAAAATAACTACTCACTCCATAAGCCTGGTGCCACTTCTTCACCTCCTCAACTGTAGTAGTAGAGTCTAACAAAACAACCTTCAGCCCACCTACCCTAGGTAACACTGCAGCCAAGACATGAGCCACATCACCTAATTCATCCATATAAAGACCCACTGTCTGCCTCCTCCTAAAAGCATGCACATCAGAAATCTGTAACGCATTATAAACCAATCCTCGCACCTCACTCTCTGACATCCCTTTAACCTCAGAGACCAACTCCCTAACCGCACTCACATCACCCCCCAACACCTTCACACTGCCTCTCACAGCAGACCTCATAGGCCGTTGTAATTCACCCCTATGAGAAAAACACTCCGCACCAAGTTTACTCAACTCCTCTCTAACAGACACAGCATTAGCCACCCCCGCACACATCGGCTCACCCCATGCCACAGTCACTCCATACTTGAAACGATACGGCCACTTGAAAATAAACTTACCCCGCTCAAAAGAAAAAA
Organism: uncultured Verrucomicrobiales bacterium; assembly: GCA_937934595.1. Taxonomy (GTDB): domain Bacteria; phylum Verrucomicrobiota; class Verrucomicrobiia; order Verrucomicrobiales; family Akkermansiaceae; genus Rubritalea. The sequence goes on from CALGZA010000098.1 coordinate 9,096, forward strand.
TAGAACCCCATAGACCATCCATATAAACAGGAACTACAGGACACTTCGCCTTCCTCGCTATCATCTCAAAACCACGCTTAAGCTCATTCATACAACCCGACCTCGTCAACTGCCCCTCTGGAAAAATACATACCACGCCTCCATCATTCAACGCATCCGCAGCCTTCTGAAGTGCATCCTTAGCTCGCTTCTCAGAAATAGGAACAGTATCAAAAAACTTAATAAAAAATCGCACCAAACCAGCCTTCTTAAAATACGAATCATACATCAAAAAACGTATCGGCCTCTTACTAGATGCCGTCAAAATAAATGCATCCAGATAAGTCACATGATTCGGAACAATAAGAACTCCACCCTCAGAAGGTAAACGCTCAGCATGCAAAACCTTCTGCTTATAAAAAACACGCAAAAATGTCAGCACAGTAAATCTAACAAAATGCTGAGGCAATATACGTGTCGCATAAACCGTCACCGCCACACACAGCAAAGCAATAAGTATAAATTGAGTATTAATACTAACGCCCAGCTTCAACAACCCATAAAATATTCCCACCGCCATAGCACCTGCAATACAATCCAAAAGATTAGAACCAGCTATCACCTTACCTCTCTTCGCATCAGAACAGCTATCCTGTAAATGAGCATTCAACGGAACTAAAAACATAGACGCCCCAAAACCAGTTAATCCAATACATATCTTAAACCAATCCCCAGAAACAGGAACAAAAGCCAACGCAGAACAACCAGCAACCATCAAAATACCACCAATAGGCACCAAACCCAACTCAATGCAACGACGGCAACTATAAGCAGCAAAAGCTCCTCCCAAAATCATCCCGCCACTCGCTGATGTTAACAAATAGGCCAACTCAACACCCATCCCGCCTCCAGAACCAGAAGTCAGCTGGTTAGCCACCTGGAGAGCTACTATATTGATAAAGCCACCAACAAACCAAAAAAATGCTACCGCCAAAGCACTCAACCTAAGCTTAACATCCCCCAATAAATCAGTCATCTGTCCCACATGCTCCCATAAAATATTCACCTTAAATGGCCTCTTCGAAGGTGAAGGGTAACGCTTTATACTCAAAGAAACAAAAAAAGCAGGCACGGCACAAATCATCAACAAAAGCACAGGCCACCCTACCGCAACCCACTCAGACCCACTCGATTCATAACGACTATCAAACCAAAAACCACTCAAAATCTGACCAGCACATATCGCCAAAACAGAACTCAGCTCCAAAACTCCACTCGCAGACCCAAGACGCTCACTACCTAACATCTCCTTAACCACACCCTTCTTAGCCGGACTCAACAAAGTCGACTGCAAAGCCAACAGACCAAAACCTACTACCGCCAGAGTAAAATTACCATTACTCACAGCCATATATATCAAACCCAGAACCAATACCTGCAGCAATGCCCCAGCCTTCAATACACCACTCTTACTATAACGATCCGATATCCAACCCGCTAAAGGAGCCAAAAATATAAACGGTGCTAATATCAATGCAGAAAATGCCATCGGCACCCAAGCACTCGCATTAGCACTCGCCATCTGGAGCGCATCCCCATCCAACCCAGCTCCCCCACCCAACCTAAATTGACCATTCACTAAAAAAACACCCAGCGCAATCAACATCGTCTGAGCCGCCTTATCATTAAAAGCATTCTGAGCCGCTAGCAGAACCATCGTCCAAAATGACCTAGTGTCCGAAGCTACTATAACACGCTTCGCCTGAACCACCTCGTCTTTTATATTCTCATCATCTGCCATGACAAACTCTAGGCAGATTTAACAAATCATTCAAATTGATAAAAATTTCTTATTCATCGACTCAAGTGATACCCAACCAATGATAAAATCCTACAGCCAACCAGCGATGTTAGCTTGATCTAATCAAGAAATTAGTCATAGTAAAATACCACTTACACTGACGAATAAGACAATGGTAAAAAAAATCACACTCATCATCATCGGAATACTCATCATTTACTACGTATTCTCAACCTTCTCTGGCGGAAAAAATTCGCCAGCTACACCCAAACTAATCGCAACGATTATAGCCGGCCTCTACTTTGGACTACTAGCCGTTTTCTACGTCCTACCCGCCCTCTCACAAATGGTCGCTCAATCCATATTTGCAGACCCTAATGAAACCCCAGAGCCCAGTATTCTCCATGAAGCAAGATCACTAGTAGCACAAGGCGATTATGAAAACGCAATTATAGCCTACAGAAAATCCATAATCTCCGAACCATCTAACAGACTAGCATGGACAGACATGGCTAAACTACAAGCCACAAAGCTCCAACAACCAGAAATCGCCATAGCCTCATTAAGAGAAGCATATGAAGAACACGAATGGTCTGACGACGATGCATCCTTTCTCCTATTCCGCATCTCAGAATGGCAATTCGATGAATGTGACGCCAAAGAAGCTGGCATAAAAACCCTAAAAGAAGTCATAGAAAAATTCCCAAGCTCACGCCACAGCGCCAACGCCACAAGTCAACTCAAGGAACTAGGATGTGAAGTTGAAATAGAGCCGGCATAAATCCCAGCTTCCCCCATGCCTTCACCAATAAAAAAGTGGCTTCTCATTCAGCCACTCTCTCTCCCCGTCCTCTGCCTCGCGCTCGCCATCCTCACAGTAGATACCACCTCCCCAGTCGCACTCACCCTACTCATCTGCACCGGCATCCTCGCCTACCTCATATCGCGTAAAATACTCATCCTATCCATACTCACCTCACTCACAGGAGCACTCCTCCACCATGCTCAACTCACCAGCCAGCATAAAGCAACCCTCCTAGACGGTGAAAAAATAGAAATACTTGGAATCGTCCACAACATACCAAAATCAAACAACAATCGAAATTCAGAAGCCACTATAAAAGTTCTACAAGGCCCAAGAATCATAGAAAACACTAAAATCTCAGCATACATACCACACCAGAACAACCTAGCCATAGGACAAAAAATCAGACTAAAAGGCAAAGTCAAAATACCAGACGCACCAGCTAACCCCAGCATCTTTAATAAAAAATCATTCCTGCACAGAAAAGGAATAGCCATAGAAATAAATAACTCAGAAATACACACCACTAAACTCACCGCCCCATCCTACCACCTGCATAGCTTCGCCGAATCAGCACGCAAATGGATTAGAAAAAAACTCACAGCAGGAATAGAACACTCCTCATCATCAGATATCATCCTCGCCATGTTCCTCGGTGAGAAACCCACCACTGCTGGCGATATCATGACGCACTTCAAACACAGCGGAACCATTCACGTCTTTGCAGTCAGCGGCCTTCACGTCATGATGATCGGCCTCATCGTCGCCATCGCCCTCAAGCTCTGCCGCCTCCCCACTCACATCTGGATTCCCTGCGTCATCTGCAGCATGTTCATCTACGCCATCGTCACAGGAATGAACCCCCCAGCCATGAGAGCCAGTATCATGGGAGCTATCGTTCTAACAGGCCTCTTGCTATTGAGAAAATCCTCACTACCAAACTGCCTCTGGCTTAGCGGCATTATAGCACTCATATCGGATACTCACAGCCTCTTCCTCCCCGGCTTCCAGCTCTCATACACAGTCCTCATCGCCATAGCCTTCACAGGAAACTGGTGGATGAAACGCTATGAATGGATCAACTACATAGACCCATTCTTCCCTCATTCACTATTAAACAAAAAACAAAAATCCTGGCTCTACATCAGAAAAAAAACATCTGAAACACTAGCCGTATCATCCAGCGCATGGGCAGGATCCTCCATCCTCATCTGGACATACTTCGGCATCATTACCCCATTAGCCATCATCGCCAGCCTCCCCCTCATGCTCATCGTCTTCATTATTCTAATCACCTGCTGCCTATCACTCACCATTGGAACACTATCCCCACCAGCCGGTAAAATACTAAATAAATGTAATGCCGCCACCGCCACTACAGCACACCTCATATCAAAATACATAGCATCCATTCCAAACACCAGACACCAAAGTAAACCCTGGGCATCCGGAGAACGCATCGTTATTTACCATATCCCAAAAGGAGGCGCAGCAGCCTACCTATCTCTTGGCGGAGGCATACTCATAGACGCCGGTAACAAAAACCAGTTCTACAAAGAAATATGGCCCAGCCTCAACAAAAACAAAGCCCGTATAGATACCCTCATCGCATCTCACCCAGACATAAACCACGTCCAAGGCCTCACCCAAGCACTCGAAAAATTCCCCATTAAACAACTCCTCATACCACCCGGAAAAACTCGCAGCACATCACACAACAAACTCATCGCCTCAGCAAAAGCAAAAGAAACCAAAATCATCACACCCTATAAAAAAACACTTCCTATCGCAGATAACATCCACCTCGAGATCCTCCATACTCCACCCAGCCACAGCCCATTATCAGACGACCGCTGCCTAGTATTCATGCTCCACTGGCACAATAAACGCATCCTATTCCTCAATGACAGCGGCCATAACCTAGAACACTGGATCCGGCAAAACAACCACCCCCCTAACAAAACAAAATTAAACCCACACATCTTAGTCATAGGCAAACACAGCACAGAAGAATCAATCCACCCAGAAATCATAGCTCAACTTAACCCAAAAACCATCATAGCAACCCAATCCTACTTCCCCCCAAGTCAGCAACGCTCACAAGAATGGATAAACGCTATCAAAAACCAAGGAAAACAACTACTCCTGCTAAATCAATCCGGAGCTATAACCATCACCCAGACAAACCAAAAACTACAACTCAAAACCACACTCAAATAACATCCACCCATTCTCATTACACAGACAAAACATAGAAAAAATGAGTTAGTTATTATACTCTATTTAGAATAGACAACCAAAAATCACTAAGCTAACAGTAACTCAGATGAACAAAACCTCTGAAACCTCTCCAGCCCCCATCCAGCCAGAAACAACCCCACGCATCCACTCAATAGACGCACTACGTGGACTAGACATGTTCTGGATAGCAGGCGGAAACACCCTACTCATCACCCTAGCTACCGTCCAAGACTGGCAGTGGCTAAACTGGGCCACCACACAGCTCCAACACCCCCAATGGGCAGGATTCACATTCTTCGACCTCATCTTCCCCCTCTTCCTCTTCCTCGCAGGCGCCTCCATGCCTATATCACTTGGAAAAAAACTAGACCAAGGGGCATCTAAAACCACCCTACTCAGAAAAGTCAGCATCCGCTCACTCATACTCATCATACTCGGTATCATCTACAATGGCGGACTACAGCTTCACACACTAGAAAATACACGCCTCTGTAGCGTACTCGGCTTCATCGGAATCTCATACTTCATAGCAGCTCTCATATTCATCTACTCAGATGCTAAACACAGAGCCACCTGGGCAATAGGACTCCTAGCAGGTTACTACGCAGCACTCACCCTCGTTAACGTCCCCGGACACGGTGCAGGCACCCTCACCCCAGATGGAATCCTCACCGGCTACATCGACAGAACTTGGATCCCATGGAAAATCTACACACCTCACTATGACCCAGAAGGCCCATTCCTAACCATATCAGGAACAGTAGTCGCCCTCACAGGATCCCTCACAGGATCATTCCTCACCAAATGCTCTTGGAATAAATTCATCAAAGCAGCACTTCTCATCCTATCAGGCATCACCCTGTATTTCGCAGCCGTAGCCATGGAGCATCACATGATCATCGCCAAAAACTTCTGGAGCCCCACATTCGTCATCCTCTGCCTCGGATGGAACCTCATACTACTCGGATCACTCTACCTCATCATGGACGCCATCGGATTCTGGCAATGGGCCATATTCTTCACCGTCATCGGCATGAACTCCATCACCATCTACATCGGACTCCGCCTATTTGACCTCCATAAAACCAACCACTTCCTCTTCGCAGGAACCATCCAAAAATACTTCAAAACAGAATACCATCCACTACTAACCTCCATCACATTCATCATCACATGGTGGACCATCCTCTTCTTCATGTATCGTAAAAAAATCTTCTTGAAAATATGACCCAACAACAAAAAACAACAACCGAACAAACCCAAAAAACCTCAAAATACCTCTTCCTAAAAATAATCACACTCATCACCCTCTTCATAAAAGCCCTCCTCATCGCAGCCCTAGTCTTCGGACTAGCATGGACACTCGTCAACATAAACTTCTCATAAAATCCACCATCAAGTAGAAACCAATACCCCACCACCAATAATCAGCAAAGAACCTATAACCAGCCTCACCACATTCACATCCCTCCACTCAGAAAAAATAAACAACGCACCCACCACAGCAACCAGCGTATTCATATTATACAACGGCGCCAAAACAGACAGCGGCATACCATACTGATTAATAGCCACCGCCACCAAAACCACACCAGAACCCCACGCCAGCCCCATCACTATAGCAGGGACCACAGACCTAACACTCCACGTCTGTGAACTATTCCACAAGCACAAAGCCACACCCACAAGAACCACACCTATCCCAACACTCAGCACATAAACCCCAGTGCTAATCCCATGCTGGTTGCTAAATTTCTGACAAATACCAGAAACTCCAAAAAGAAGCGCCGGCACCAAGCCACCTATCAAAATACCAAGTTGAGTTTCCGTCATAACAATCTCCTAATAGCTCATAACCAACAAAGCAACACCACAATAACCAATAAATATTCTAGTCAGATCCACACACATTCATATCATACCCACATGGATGACCTCTTCTCACTAACAACCAAAGCAGACTCAGGTAAAGAAGCCGAACTTATTCAAACACTCACAAACCAGATCAACCACCACTCCAAGCTCTACTACCAAGACGCAAACCCAGAAATATCTGACCACGAGTTCGACCAACTACTAGACAAACTCAAAAAACTAGAAGCCCTCCACCCACTTCTCATAACACCAGACTCACCTACCCAACGAGTAGGCGGAACCCCACTAGACGGCTTTGAACAAAAACAACACCTCGTCCCCATGCTCTCCATAGAAGACATACACGAGCTCAAAGACGAGGAACTAAAAACACTACAGCATACAGAACCAAACGCCACACGCTCACAAAACCTCACACAATGGTTCAAAAGATTCCACCGCAGCCTAGGCCACGACCAAGTCGCCCTCACCGTCGAACCAAAAATTGACGGCGTCGCAGTCTCCGTCATCTACAGAAACCGTATCCTAGAATACGCCGTCACCCGGGGCGATGGAAACACAGGTGATGACATCACCCAGAACATCAAAACCATAAAAACCATCCCTCTCCGCCTCCCAGAATCAGCCCCAGACCTATTCGAAGTCAGAGGAGAAGTCTTCATCACCAACGCCTCATTCACAAAACTCAACAAACAACGCACAGAAGCAGGTGAACCCACATTCGTAAACCCAAGAAACGCCACCGCAGGAACCCTCAAACAACTAGACTCAAAACTCGTCGCCGCACGCCCACTCGACTGCATCTTCCACTCCTACGGACAAGTAGAAAACCCACCATACAAAACCCTCCAAGAATTTCAAAACACCCTCCAAGAATTCGGCCTCCCAGCCACCCACTGGTTCAAAAAAACCACCACCATGGACGAACTCATCGCATCCATCCAACACCTAGATCAAGACAAACACACCTTCCCCTACGCCACAGACGGAGCCGTCATCAAAGTAAACCAACTCTCACTCCACACCCAGCTCGGAGCCACATCCAAGTTCCCAAAATGGGCATGCGCATACAAATTCTGCCCAGAACAAATGGAGACAAAGCTCCTCCGCATAACCATCCAAGTCGGTCGCACAGGCGTCCTCACACCCGTCGCAGAACTAGAACCTGTATTCATCTCAGGATCCACAGTCGCACGTGCCACGCTCCATAACGAAGACGAAATCCAACGCAAAGACATACGCCTAGGAGACACCGTCATCATCGAAAAAGCAGGAGAAATCATCCCCTCAGTCGTCAAAGTCATCAAACAAAAACGCCCCCCTGAAAGCACCCCATTCAACCTCTACCATCACACCCAAGGCCAATGCCCATCATGCAGCGCACCCATAACTAGAGAAGAAGGATTCATAGCCTGGAAATGTAACAACTTCACCTGCCCAGCTCAAGCCGTCACAAAAATCACACACTTCGCCAGCAGAAAAGCTCTAGACATCGATGGCCTCGGTGAATCAGTCGCCCAAAAACTAGTCGAATACAAACTCGTCCAAACACCACTAGACCTCTTCAACCTCAGCCACACCACCCTCGCAAACCTACAGCTAGACCCCGCCAAAAAATCCGACGGCTCAGAATCCAAACACCGCCGCTTCGGAGAAAAACGCGCACAAACACTCATCGACTCACTAATAAACGCAAAACAAAATCAACCCCTAGCCAAATGGATCTACTCCCTTGGAATCCCCCAAGTCGGAGAATCCGCCTCCAATGAACTCTCCAGACTCCACCAAAACATCAACGAACTAATCAACTCAACCATCATCAAACGCATCGCAAACATCGCCACACTAGAACAAAAACAAAAAGAAATATCACCAAGAAACAAAAACAACCCACCAAAAACTGAAACAGAAAAAGACACACGCCAAAACCACTACGCAAATATAAAAACAAACATCACAGAAATAAAAAACTCTCTCGCAGAATACCAAATCAACTCAGAACTAGGACCCGCAGCAGCCCAAAAAACAATAGACTTCTTCAGCTCCCAAGCCGGCCAAAACACACTCACCAAACTCCAAGAAATAGGCATCAACCCCATATCCCAAAACTACGCACCCATCCCAGCAAAACAAAAAAACATCGACTCCCCCATCTCCGGAAAAACCTTCGTCATCACAGGCACACTCAGCCAGCCAAGACCTGCATTCAAAAAAATCATCGAAGACAATGGCGGAAAAGTCAGCTCCTCCATATCCAAGAACACGCACTACCTCCTATGCGGAGAAAAAGGCGGATCCAAACGAGACAAAGCAGAAGCACTAAACATCCCCATCCTTAACGAAGAAAACTTCAACGCACTACTCTAAAGAATCAACATCACGCTTATCAACACCATCCCTATAACCATAAACAAAAAACACCATACACAAAAAAACCATCACAGCCAGCACCCACCAAAACAAAGGCCACGTACTCCAACCCTCCCGCCCAGAACCCTCATCAGCCGTTAACTTATAAAGACGGCCCACCGTCAAAGGCCCTATCACTCCTCCCATAGAAGTCATCAAAGACATCAAAGCCTGAGCCTGCGCTCGCATCTCACCAGGAACCTGCCTATCCACAAACATCTGCCCCGTCACACTAAAAAAAGCAAACACAGGACCATGCAATGCAACACCCAGCCACATCAAAGACAACAACTGATGCTCCCCCGCCAACGCAAAAAACGCAAACCGCAACATCGCCAAAACCATCGATATCAACACAATCCACTTTATCCTCACCCTCGCACCCAAATAACTCAACAACAACAACGCACCAATCTCAGCCATCTGCCCTAATGTCATCTGCGCCGATGGACCAGATAAAACATCCTGCACAGACAACGCAAAAGCACTCCGGTCCACCTCCGAAAGCTCCATCAACAACTTCGGAGCATACATATAAAACGAAGTCAAAGGAATCGTAAACAACATCACCGTAATAAAATAAACCCTAAGCTTCCTATGCTTCAATAAATCCAATGCACTCAAACCCAACTTCTCACGCCAACTAGACTTCTCCCTACTAAGAACAGGCGGAGTCTTAGGCATCATAAAAGCAGCCACACCCACAACCAAACGAACCACACCAGCTAACTTACCAGTCTCAGCTGACGCATCCAAAGCAAACCAACTCACCAACAACCCAGCCGAAATCCAACCCAAAGTCCCACACAAAGTATACAACGGTAACGCGCGCTCAGCATTCCGTGAATGAACCAAAGCAACCTTAGTCAACAAAACCCACAAAGGAGCCGCTATGAAAACATTACACGCCTGAAAAAACATATACCACCACGGACTCCAACCCCACTCCAAACTCGAAAACGCCAACCACAAAAAAACCGCCCCAGAAATCGACAACACCCCCAGTAAATCCTGTGCATGATACTTCCGGTCAGCCATTGAAGCAAACATCAGACCAGAAAAAATCGCCACCCCAGGACCCACAGCAGTCGTATAATCAATCACCCACTTAGCACCATAACCATCTAAAATATTAACCGCCGCCGGAGCCCATAACCCAGGAGCAAACGCCAACAAAAAATACACCACCCCAATCCAAATATTACGGGGAGTGAATGAACTACTTGATCCTATTAAACCACTTATCAAAATTTCTTAAAATTATACCTGCGCTTTTGCCCCCCATTCCTTAAACTAACAAGCATAATCTCATGCCATCAACACACACATTCATTAACCCACCATCACCCCACCTACCAAACATCACTCATCCACTCCCCATCACCCACACCAGAACACACCGAAAAAACTGCGGCCCAGAATACCTCATCGCCTGCCTAGAACTAGCTCAATCACTCTACAGATCAGGATACCCAGCTCAAGCCATCCTCCAGCTAGACAAATCATTCATGGCTAACAACATCAACAAAACCATCATCTACAAAGCCATCATCTGGATTATCCAAAACGCACCAGACAACCAATTCCTAGGAAACCCAGTCCGCCACTTCCAACACCTAGCAACCAGAATGAACATGAACCAACCCAATGCCAACCGAAGAATATGGCAAGCTTGGGCATGCCTCCACCTCACAGAAAAACACTCCAAAAAACAACACCCCAGAGACAACCATCAAATCACCACAGAAAACCTAACCATACCCACAATAAAAATCACCCTAAAACAAATGGACAATCTAGTAAACAGCCAAGAATCCCAAGCACTCAGAAAACTACTCTCTTAAACGAACCTTTAGCCTCATAAAATGAAACCTCCCCCCAGCGGGCACACTCATCGAAACCCTCACCCTAGCCCGGTTTCCCTCCGTAGACAATAACTCTCTGGTCACAACCGCAGCTGACCATATACCTTTGCTAAGGTCATCAGTATGTTGGACAATATATTCAACATCACTCGCCTCAAGATTTTGAGTATACTCCATAGCCAAAGCCTTACCCTCCATCTTCAAACCTATCCCAGAACCCGCATCCTTCTTATTAGGATCCAGTCCAAGAGCATACTCCATCAAATTACTGATCTTATCCCCATCAGGATCCGCCCCGTCTCCTACAACATCTTGACCATCCTGTGTCGTAAAATTACGTAACCTCCAAGCCTCTACACCACTATTTGCCTTTCTTGGAAGAATAACATTATCAATCCATGCAGCATCAAAATAACCTGCTCTAGTCTGTTTTACATATCGCCATTTGAAGGTATGCACACCAGCAACAGGAACTGGAAATACAAACGTCTGCCAGACAAGGTCACCAGAAAGCCCATTCTCATCAGCCAGATCAGGCCTTAAATCTTGCTCGACACCATCAATGTAAAACCTCAAAAAATCATACTTCTCATGCATACTAACCCTAGTATCAAAACGGATCTCACCGGCCCCAGTTTCCATTGTCACCTCAATGCCGGCATCTTCTCCAATAATAATATCTTCATTCATCAGCGCAAACCTCCCCTCACTTGCCTCTTTGATATTAGGGTGGGTCAAATTATTAACTACCTTCCAACCTTTGTCACTATCCGCACTTTTCTTCCAGCCCGCAGGTAACTTACCACCAACTAAAAATGTCTCAGTAGTAATACTAAGATCTAAAACAGTCTCAGAATAAAAACTAGTATCCTTCAAACTTATCACTCTCACTCTATAATCAGGATGATCCTCCACCCCAACTATTTGCCAACCATAACTACCAGAATTGGGCACGCCATTCGCTATAACCTTCACAACCTCTCCCCCCCTATGAAGCTCAATTCTTACCTCCCCCTCAATATTACTTACCCACTTTATATCAACTTCATCACCTATCCCATATTCTACACCATCCGTCGTAACTTCTCTTAAATAATCAACCGTTGACACGGAAAAATTAAGCTCACTCTCAGCAAACACAGCAGAATCCCTCATACTAGTTACCCTAACCTTATAAAACCTATCATCTGCTATATTAGTTAACAACCATGGATAGCTTCCATCATTAACCTCATTCAGAGCAATATTCTTAACAAAGGCTCCCAACCTATATAAATCTATTCTCACCGGATCATTCATCCTGCTCTTCCAAGTTATTGCTGTAATAAAATCATTCAAGAGCGTGCCACCGCTGGGCTTAACTTCAGCTATGTAATCAGCACCAAACACTACTTTTGCCCGAGATTTGCGCGCCTCTATGACTTTAATAGATAAACCTGAAGCTCCTCCACTCCACCACCTAGAGCTGGGAAGTGAATAATCATTGAAACCAGGACTAAAAGCATCATACAAATCCCAGTAGTCTGCATACTGCCCTCCCTCTAAGTCAAAATCTCCATCCTGCTGCTCTAAAGAAACTTGGTAGTGACTATAAGAATTCATATGCTCATTCTCATTCCCCCTTACATTATCATCAATATGCCATATCATCACTCCTTGGTCAGGAACATGCTGCGCCCATCTATCTCCACCTAATTGTCCGCTACCATAATGCCGATGCTCTATTAAAAAATACTCATTATCCCTACTTGGATTAGTAATCCTATAACCAACATTACCAGTAGCAGGCAACTCCAACTCCATGTAATCAGTTGCTGATATATCAGTAATATTTGCCCAGCCCACTACATCTTTAAAAGACAAATTTATTGGTGCTGGTGTCCTACCAAAATTAACCCCTGATCCACTCGCCATCAAGCCGTGCCGCCCTATACCATTAGACTCAAAGCCCTTATCGTATAAATCAGGAAAACCTAATAAAGAATGACCTAACTCATGACAAAATGTTCCTATTTTCGTAAAAGATGATTCCATATTGCTAATCTGATAAGTATTTACTCTCGCCGACACCCCGTTCACGGTTACCTCTGTTCCGGGAACCACAAGAAGCTTCCAAGCATGAGGCCATAACCCTTCAGACCACACCCCAGAAGAAGCACCTGCAAAGAGAACATTCACAGTCTCAACCTCACCAGAACTATTTAACGTTAAACCATCAAAACTAAAACCCTGCCTCTTTAAGACCTCAATCGCATCTACAACTATCTGGTTTCCTGCCACACCCGAACTCCTAAAAGTCTTATTAACTGGATAATCAGAATAATTATAATAATTCCGAGGCTTTGCTAATGTCACTATCGGAGTAACTAACATTGTGTAATCTAATAATCCATTAGACTGATCCCTAAAATAATCCCTAATAGAACCTGTATTACCATCATCATTATATCCTATCTCATTACAATAACGCTCAATTTTAGACACTGTAGTTGGAAAATCCACCGCTCCACTGGAACTATCCTCACTATCATCAGGAAACTGCACCAAAATAGTTAGCCCCTTTCGGCTCCCTATCACACCAGTATTAATCAACCCCGCTTTAGCCGATGACAACACCTTACTTTTCTCCTGCTCCCCACCACCAGCACTAGACTGAGCAACGTCAATCTCCTGCTCCCCAGCCTTCTTTAACCTTTTCTTTAATGCCCTCCTCTTCTTAGCGCTCTTAATCTTTGATTTCCATAATGCATTACGCTCTTTTTCATACTCTACAAATTCTTTCTTCGCCTTAGCACTCCTCGCATGAACAGCTAACTTTAAATGTCTTTTCAACTTTTTAGGAGCTTTCCCATCAGCCAAATGTTTAGTCATGATAAAATCAGTCCCATCACTATTAAGATTCGCATAATAGTAAGCGTGAGCCTTCTTATTAAAGACTAACGTATAACCCTCCTCACACTCAGTTCTCGCATACTGATTGTTACCAATCATCCTAAGCTTAATCACTTTCCCACTAGGTTGCTTATAAGTAATTAACTCCTCAGTCGCAGAATGCCCCACATGAGCCTCAATACAAGGGCTTGAGAACATTAACAATAGTATAGAAAGGTGAAATGTCACCAAAAAGCTAATACAGTGATGGGCAGGCATGCGCGCAAAATTCACACATTAACAACATCGTCAACAAAAAAACTCTCTCAACCTAAAAACACCCTAACCCACACAATCTGCTATCTCGCCCTCTCGCCTATCACCTCGCTCATTAGTCTGATAATAAACACCAGAATCCACATCCAACGCCGTCAACCACCCTCCACCATAGGCACACGTATCCAGACAAATCGAATGACCTAGACTCACAGGCAAATCACCCTGAATAGTATGACCACAAACCATTACCTTACCAGAAACATGCGCACTAGCCTCATAAAACCTCTTCCAATGCAGCACACTCGCCGACTGCTCACCAAGCGCCACTAATGGATCTACCCCAGCATGCACAAAAAAATGCCCATCACCCTCGTAAAGTCCTCCAGCACTCTTCAGAAAATCCCAGTGCTCATCAGGTATAGCCTCAAACTCACCACCATAAGAATCAAGCGTCTCTCTCCCTCCAACCAACCCATTAAGCCAAAATTCATACCCCGCCACCCCAGTGAGCGCATCCTCCATCTGCAACTCATGGTTACCCTTCAAATGAACCAATTCATGCGTCTTACGAAAATCCAAAAGAAAATCCACCACACCCCTCGAATCAGGCCCCCTATCCACATAATCACCAAGAGTAATAACCGTATCTGAAGAACTCGGACTCACATAATCTATCATCGTCTCCAGCGCCACTCTGCAACCATGAATATCTCCAATCGCTAATATCATACACTCACTTATCAACGAACAAATACAAGAAGAAGTAAAAATTTAAGATTGAAGAATTAAAACCATACTCCATCCTCCACTCGTGAGCTATCAAGTATTCGCCAGAAAATATAGACCTAAGTCATTCCAGGATGTACTCGGGCAAGACCACGTGATCAAAACACTCAGAAATGCCATCGAGCAAAATCGTCTCGCACACGCATACCTCTTCGTTGGACCTCGTGGAACAGGCAAAACATCAACCGCCAGAATCATGGCAAAAGCACTCAACTGCTCCAACGGACCAAGCATCGACTTCGACCCAGATGAAGACATCTGCATCGAAATAGCTGAAGGAAGATCCCTCGATGTGCTAGAAATCGATGGAGCATCAAACAACGGAGTAGACCAAGTCAGAGAACTCCGAGAAAACGTTCGCTTCGCCCCCGCACGCTGCCGATTCAAAATCATCTATATCGATGAGGTCCACATGCTCAGTAATGCCGCATTCAACGCTCTCCTCAAAACTCTAGAAGAACCACCAGAACACGTAAAATTCATCTTCGCCACCACCGAACCTCACAAAATACTACCCACCATCATCTCTCGCTGTCAAAGGTTTGACCTCAAACCCATCGACACCAAAACCATCGCAGACCAACTCACCTTCATCTCAAACAATGAAGGCGTTACCCTTGACCAAGAAGCAGCATGGGCCATCGCTAAAGGGGCAGACGGAGGAATGCGAGACGCACAATCCATGCTAGACCAACTCGTCGCATTCTGCGGAGACCACATCACAGAAGAAAATGTGCTTGAAATATTCGGTTTCACATCTCGTGAAACCATCGCCAAAATCACCAACAGCATCCTTCAGAAAAACACCGTAGACGCACTAGCAGTCATAAACCAACAAGCAGACTCAGGTAAAGAACTTGGCCAGCTACTAGAAGACCTCATCGGCTGCCTTCGCGCACTACTCGTGTCAAAAGTAGATAGCTGCGCAGACAACGACGGCATACCTCAGCAACTCTGGGACACCCTTCAGCAATCTGTAGAAAACATCCCCACAGACCGCCTACTCAACCTCGTTGAAATCTTCGCGCAAACAGATGGCCAAATGAAATGGGCTACCAACAAACGCCTACACATGGAAATAGGTATCATCAAAGCCATCCAATCACTCAACGACGCACGCATCAGCGACGTCATAACTGCACTAGCAGGCGTCCATGACCTAAGCACAGGACTACCACCAACTTCATCTCCCACCCCACCCCCAGCAAAACAACCTCCAACACCAGAACCCTCACCACTTGCAAAATCCACTCCACCTAGAAAATCAGAAAAAAAAACGGATGAAATAGCAGGCAGTCTAGACAAATTTATCGACGTCGCCGAAGAAGGATCATCAGAAATCGCCAGCCCACCACCAGCATCTCCCCCCCCTAAACAAGAAGCTAACCTACCCTCAACCACTCAACAAAAAACAACAGAAACTGAACCGGAAGCACCTGACACATCAACAGACGATGAATTCCAAAAAGACCCACTCATCCAACAAGCAATGGATACATTCCAAGCCAGCAGAATCTCCTAACAAATAAATAACAACCAAATACAAAAACACTATGGACATTAACAAACTCATGCAACAAGCCCAGAAAATGCAAGCTGGAATGGCTAAAGCACAAGAAGAACTAGCAGACAAAACCGTCGAAGCCTCAGTAGGCGGAGACAAAGTAACCGTCGTCGCCACAGGATCCGGTGATGTTCAATCCATCAAAATTGACCCATCTGTTATAGACCCAGAAGACGCAGAATTCCTAGAAGACCTCGTCCTAAAAGGCGTACAAGAAGCCATAGCCAAAGGAAAAGAAATGGCCGCAGGAGAAATGGGCAAGCTCACCGGCGGAATGAATATACCAGGTCTCAGCTAATCGTATAATCATCTCTTCAACAAAAATCAAAAGCATGACCTCACACAAGGTCATGCTTCTTTTTTTCATCAAGACACCAAAAAATACTGCCAGTCATCAAGCTCATGATAGTTCTTCAGCGTAGCCGTGATAGGAACAGATCGCGGTTGCACAGGATCTCTCAATAACTTCAACCCCGCCTCCACAGGTGTCCTGTCAGCCTTCTTCTGATTCACCGCCCTACATGACAGCACACAGTTCTCCCAGCTATTCTCACCACCTCGAGATACCGGTATCACATGATCAATATTACCTTCACCAGGCTTTAACTTCCTTCCAGAATACTGACATATACCACCATCTCGTAACCATAAATTCCTAGAGTTCAACTTAGGCCTGTGGACTGGAACATGGCTATAACGACATAGCACAATGACAGTAGGCACACGCACCCTGCCACCAGTGACCCCAACATAAAGATCACCCTCACGTATGTGAAGATCCTTCCATACCTCCCACTTCACCGGCTCCATCCACTCGCTAGATTGTATATCTAAACCAGTCGCCGCATCTGTAGCCATTTGCCCAAAAGCCTGAGCAGGCGTCGTGATCGCTATAGCCTGCCAGTTCCTGTTCAGAACCAGAACTACATTCTTATGGATTACATTTTTCATGGATTAATATTAATAATAATTGGTCTTACTCTTTCATATTTAATAGGGTGTTCGTCTCTCTAATAATGTGACAAAAAGTTCAGAGAGCGGAGACTATACATCATGGCACAGCTCCGCCCTCATTCTCTTTTTACAACACAACACAGCCTCTACTCTTAGCCCTCTAATGATCTAACTAGCAAGAGCAAGAAATCCAGCCTTCTCCGCAGCATGCAAAATAGCATCCTCCACTATACCCGCTCCCTTCAAGCCAGCAGAACGCTTCACAGAAATCAATGCCTTAGCATAATCATGCTCACTAGCATCACTCCCCATTATCCTCTTCGGATCCGTGATCAGCAAAACTACATCAACTAGCAAGCTAGAATCGTCGTCTAATATCTCAACCACATTTTGCAGTAACATTTTCACACCTATCTTCTCAGTCTGCACAAGGTTTATTAATAGGCCTAACTCATCACCAGCTCGCGCACACGGAGCCATGAACCTTAGACCTAATCGGTTTCTGTTATTTATCGTATTCATAGTTTTTATTTGTATTAAAAGTAAGTTGACCTGGTGGGACTCGAACCCACAACTTACCGCTTAAAAGGCGACTACTCTAACCACTTGAGTTACAGATCAGTTTAAAAATGGAGGAACCCTGTGTACTTGCACCACAGGCCCATCAAAAGCACTCATCGTTTAGCAAACGAGCCCGGCACGCTTGTCCGGTTAAGATTCCATAAAATATACCTGTGGCAGGAGTCGAACCTACAACATACTGATTCTAAGTCAGCCTTCTCTACCAATTGGAATACACAGGCATTAAAAAAATGGCATACCTACCGGGATTCGAACCCGGGTCGCTCGATAGAAAGTCGAGAGTGTTAAGCCACTACACTATAGGTACGTTTCATATAGCAAAAGAAATACACAAATCCATACTCTCAGATCATAGAAAAGATTCAGCTCTATGGCAGAGTTCCTTATCACGGATTAAAATGGCAGATAGAGAGAGGCTCGCAACATCATAATCTTTGAAGAATTAACCCTGTGCAAAACAACCACAGTTAACCCTATACTCAGCTTACCTATCTACTAAAAAAATTAAATACACCTGAAAGGACTCGAACCTTCAACCCCCAGATTCGTAATCTAGTACTCTATTCCAATTGAGCTACAGGTGCGTCATAAAAATAGAAACAAGATGGAAGATTCGAACTCCTCGGCATCCTACCCACTGTTTTATGCAAACGGCTTAGAAAACCGACGTGGGAACATCTCGCTCTTATAAAACATGGAGCAGCATCTCGGAATCGAACCGAGTTCCTCTGGTTGGAAACCAGACATTCTACCCTTGAACTAATGCTGCTATTAAATGGTTTGAACTAGAGGTTACGCTCCCCTTCTTTCTGCATGTAAAACAGAAGTGCTACTATTACACCAAGCTCAAGTATCTGCGCTCTGTATCGCAGTATCGTCATGATTAAATACCTTTTACCTCTCATAACGTAAATCTAAAATATATATGGTAGATTTGGTGAGATTCGAACTCACTGGGTCTCTCGACGGTTGGTTTACAGCCAACTCCAGCCCTCCATCTCTGGCGCAAATCTAAATAAAGATCTATTGCCTAATGGCTAAAAATCCTCCCGCACGGTTACGCTCCGCGGTCTCTCAGTTATCAACCGAATGCTCTACTATTGAGCTACAGGCGATCATTATGAATTTACTATTTTCTAGTATCTATCTTCTGAAAAAAAATACTGATTGAACCCAGTTCAATACACCGCACGCTCACCACCCACAGCACATGAAACATAATTCATAGCCTATCAGATTGCAAAATCCATCACATCAGCCGGAGCCAACTACCATTATCTTACAGACCCAGAAGTAATAAAAAAATTCACAGCCAAACTAGGCGTTACATCAGAAGAAAAAGAAGAACCAGCAAACTTGTTAGAAATCAATGTAGATTCTAACACACTATCAAAATAAAAAATACTACCACCCATTCAACAAGCAGACGAACTATGTGAAATATTCTAAAGCATAATTACAACTGCTAATAATAAACGACCATATCCTAAATGAAAAACATATTCCTTTGCTCGGAATCGAACCGAGATATCTACCTTCACAGGGTAGGATTTTAACCAGTTAAACTACAAAGGAGGTCTATACATTTAGGAAGATAGTGATGGAGCCAACGATGAGGATTTAACTCATATATTCCGATTTACAAGATCGGCGCAATTATCTGCCACGTTGGCTTAAAAACATACTTCTAACAGGACTCGAACCTGTAACCTAGGGATTATGAGTCCCCCGCTCTACCATTGAGCTATAGAAGTAAATGGAAGCCCCGCGCAGACTCGAACTGCGATATCCCGACTCAAAGTCGGAAGTAATAACCATTATACGACAGGGCATCATACAGAAAAGGCTCCTGTGGGTAACGCTCCCACCAACTACTGTTTTGCAAGCAGCGCCGTTCTCTTGCTCGGTCAGGAGCCAATAAAAATGGTCGGGAATGCAGGATTCGAACCTGCGACCACAGCAATCCAAATGCCATACTCTGACCAGACTGAGCTAATTCCCGATAAATCTTCTACCTACCATCGCGCCATAGATTTCTCTATAACCCATTAAAAAAAATAAACACTTCCACATGGCCCCGCCCCATGAATTCCGGGTTAACAGCCCAGCGTGATACTAATTTCACTATGGAAGTTTCTATAAAATTGGTCGCGAGGATGGGAATCGAACCCACGGTGAACGGCGTATGAGACCATCTTGAATACCAACATTCACCTCGCTATTAAAAATAAGAAAAAAACATTCAGCCTAGCACTCTTCACAAACTATTTTCTTAGCAAAATAGCCACTAACCTACAAATACCCCCACTCACAAAATA
>CALGZA010000099.1 GCA_937934595.1 uncultured Verrucomicrobiales bacterium
CGGTAAAGTAGGGGCTATTGACTAGCCCCCCCTCATCAAACCGGACGTGCGGTTCTCCCGCATCCGGCTTTCCGAAGTAGTTCTTCAACTTACTTTCGAGTTCTCCTAGGTTCATTCCTTGCAGGAAGCTGCAATAAGCCTAACTCATCCTTCAGGATGGCATCTGAGTCTCAAGTCCGACGGATGAAAATTTTGTCACTCGCGCAGCTTCAACGCCTCAACCTTACAAACCTTCAACCCTCTACTCCCCCACATCAATCAAAACCTCCCTAGCCTTAGCTCCATCAGCAGGCCCTATAATACCACGCTCTTCTAAAATATCCATCATCCGCGCCGCCCTCGTATAACCCAACCTCAATCTACGCTGAAGCAACGAAGTACTTGCCTTCTTCTCCTGATGAATCACCTCTAAACATTTCTGTATCACCTCCTCATCAGCATCAGAAATATCACCACCCCCATCGTCAGAAGTCCCCCCCTTTTCGATGCTTTCTTGAATAGCCTTCTCAAACTTCTGCTCACCCTGCTTTGAACAATAATCAACAATAGACTCCACCTCATCATCAGAAACAAACGCACCCTGCGCTCGCTCCAACTTCGCCGAACCAGGTGGCAAATAAAGCATATCTCCCTTACCTACCAACTTATCCGCACCCTTCGTGTCCAAGATTACACGTGAATCTAACGCACTAGATACCTGAAACGCAATCCTACTTGGAATATTAGCCTTAATAATACCAGTCACAACATCCGCTCGCGGTGTCTGAGTCGCAATAATAAGATGAATCCCAGCCGCCCTTGCCTTCTGAGCTATTCTTGCAATATTCATCTCCACATCAGCAGGCGCAGTCTGCATCAAGTCAGCAAGCTCATCAATAATAACCACAATGTAAGGGATCCGATCCGGTAACTTATCTTCAGTAAATTCTAACTCCTCCTCATCTATCTCCATCGGTGGACCTAAATCACCGTCCTCTAACGCACGAGCTATGGACTCCACCATTTCTGGATCAGGCTCCTCATCAACCTCCTGATCAGTAACATCATCACTAACTTCTGGCTCAACATCATTCTCAGGCCTCGGCCTGTCATTATACCCATCAAAATTCCTAACCCCACACTTAGCAAAAATCTTATAACGCTTCTCCATCTCATTCACCACCCACCTCAAAGCAGCTACAACCTTCGCAGGATCCGTCACTACAGGAACAACCAAATGAGGCAGTTTACCATAAATCTGCATCTCCACTACCTTCGGATCAACCATGATAAAACGTAACTCATCAGGACTAAACTTAAACAAAATACTCGCAATTATAGAATTGATACACACTGACTTACCAGCACCAGTCGCACCAGCCACCAACAAATGAGGCATCGCTGCCAAATCACCTATCACCGTATTACCATAAACATCCTTACCAAGCGCCAAAGGTATCTTATTCTTAGCACTCGTAAATTCAGGATCCTGAACCAGCTCACGTAACGGCACCGCAACCTTCTTATCATTCGCTATCTCTATACCAACCGTATCTTTACCAGGAATCGGTGCTAATATATTAATCCGCTCAGCCTTAGTAGCTCGCGCCAAATCAGCCTCTAATTGAGTAATCCTACTAACACGTAAACCCAAACTAGGATACACCTCATAACGTGTTATAGTTGGTCCTCGCGTAATATCACCAGCAGATACATCCACCCCAAACGCCTTCAACGTATCCACTATCACATTCTGTGTCGCCAACAACTCGCCCTTATCAGCCTCCGGCTCCTCAGCCTCAGCCTCATCATCATACGATAACAAATCAAATCCCGGCGTCTCGTAGTCCTCATACGCATTCGTCGACAAACTCAGATCCTCAGGGCCTTTCTTCTTCTTAGCAAACGGCTTCGCTCCCACATCCGCTAGCGGTACCTTACGCGTAGAAGCATCTATAATCTGCGGCTTTGGCGTCTCCTTAAGAGCCATCTCAACCTGTGGATTCTTTGCCTCCTCTTCTTTTCGTTTGACATCCTCATCTTCCTTCTTCTGCTTCTCCTCCTCAGCAAGAAGAGCCTTCCTCTTCGCTGACTCCTGCTTCGTCTCCTCCTTAGCCGCTATCCGCTCCTGCGTTCTCTGATCCCTCAGCGCCTGCCTACCCCTCTTCGCATCACTCTTCTCCCTCAACTTAGACCTATTCGCAGCATAATCAGCCTTCCACGCCACAAAACGAGACCATGATAACTTCGTAAATTTAATCGGATTCAAACCAGTCAGCATAATCAAACCAGCCAAATAAGCCACAGACAACACAATCACAGCTCCAGTCTTATTCAATAAATTCTCAAAAACCCTACTCCCTATAAAATTCCCTATCACTCCACCAGGATTACCTAAACCAGTAATCCTTGCCCACTCCGGAAACATCTGCGTCACACTAAACAAACACGCACCCACTACTACAAAACACGTAAATCCTATCCACGTCCTTCGCGTCAAAGCTCCATCCATAAACGCATAAGCAGTACCTAACCATATCAACCCTAACGATACCAAAAAAGCCCCAGCACCAAAAAGCAATAGCCCAATCCATGAAATAATCGCCCCCAATATACCTATCATATTACTAGTAGGCCTATCCGCATCATTCGCAGGACCCTTAAGCCACTCAGGAACATCCCCATAATCAAATGACACCAGCGCCAATAAAAGCAACAAACCAAAACCAATCATCGATATACCACCCACCTCATTACACCATGATGGCTTTCCACCCGCATGCTTAGCTTTTCTAGAATTATTTTTTGCTGCCATTGTCTAATAGTCTCTCTATGAATTGATCACCCTGCAATGACTACCATCCCCAGAACCCCCTCATTTTGCAAGAACTGATTGACTTAATCTTAACTTTTCTTAATAAATCTCAACACTCCTCCCCACCCTAACCTAGCAACAAAAAAATCTCCCTAATTACCCAGCCTCACACATCCATAATGATGAACAACGTTCTACATATCCACATCGAAGAACCCACCAGCGACCCCTCCACCAAATACAAACACCTCCTACTAGCTGATTCCCCACCAGAAGCCGAAAAACGCTACCGCTCCATCATCGCAGTCCTCATAAGCCAGCTCACAGGACTCAGCCAAACCAACCTAAAATTCATCATCACACCCAGCGACCCAGGCGCCATCGAGGCCGTCACATTCTGGCTACTACCACTATTCCAAGGCCATATCTCTAAAAAACAAAAACACTTCCTCTTCACCCCAAAACAATCAGCACCACCATTCACCATCGAATTCACAACCCATCAATCCCCACCCTCACATAACATAGAAAAAGCAGCCACCCTCTCCGCCCACTGCCCCCAATGTAGCTCACGTTGGATAAACGCAGCCATGACCCAATGCAACAAAGAAACTCAGGTCATCGGAACCAAATACCTCACCATCAAACACCTCAAAAACAAACCAAATTCCAAATCCATCCTACTCCCAGATCTACCCTGCATCCACACACACAATGACTGGATCGCAGCACTCAAATCACCCATCGGCTCCAAACTCATCAAACAATATCAAAAGCTCTAAATGACTTTTTACTTTGATTTCACACCCACTTAGGCAACATCCCGCTCATGAACTTTGACACCATCATACCCAGAAACGGCACCGGATCTATCAAATGGGACAGACGTCCAGAGCTAGATCCATTCTGGGTCGCTGACATGGACTTCACCTCTCCGCAATGCGTCATAGACGCAGTCCAAGAAAGAGTAAACCACGGAGTCTTCGGCTACGCAAACGCACACGATAGCCTCAACCAAGCCCTAACAGAATACCTAACTACTCGCCACAATGTAACAATAAACCACGCCCACATCATCCACCTCGGTGGACTAGTCGTCGCCCTATCTCTAGTAGCCAGAGCCTTCCTAAACAAAGGTGAAGCAGTCATGACCTGCTCACCTGTATACCCACCATTTCTCGGAGTCGCAGAAGACGCCCAAGCAGAAACCATCGCCGTCCCTCACACCCTAACCAATGGCAAATACACCTTCAACTGGCAAGCCATGGAAGACGCCGTCACACCAAAAACAAAAGTCTTCATCCTCTGTAACCCACAAAACCCACTCGGCAGATCATTCACAAAAAACGAAGTCACACAAGTCGCAGAATTCTGCCACAAACACAACCTCACACTCGTCTCAGACGAAATCCACTGTGACCTCGTATTCAATGAAGACACCCAGCCATTCTTCAGCGCACTCCACCTGCCAAACCACCTCAAACAAAAACTCATCGTCCTACAAGCCCCATCGAAAACCTACAACATCGCAGGTCTCGGATACGCATTCGCCATCATCGAAAATGACAGCACGCGTAGAAAGTTTAACCAAGCAAAAGGACACACACTTCCAGAAATTAACTGCATCGCATTCTACACCGCAGAAGCAGCATACAGACACGGTGAACCATGGCGCCAACAACTACTCACCTACCTTAAAAAAAACCGCGATACCATAACCAACTTCATCCGCCAAGAAATGCCCTACCTCACCATTCCTAACATCGAAGCCACATACCTAGCTTGGATAGACTGCTCTAAACTAGGACTTAAAAACCCCGCTCTCCACCTAGAAAAAGACGCCGCACTATTCCTCTCAGACGGAGCCTACTTCGGCAGCCCTCAGCACATCCGCTTCAACTACGGATGCCCACACCAACGCGTCATCGAAGGACTAAACAAAATCAAAGCATCATTCGACAAAATCATCTCACCACACACACCCCCATCATAATTACCAACATGAAACACTTCTCCATACCTCACCTCCTCATACTTACCAGCATCACAGCACAAGCATACATCCAGTCCTCTAATGAACTCACAGAAAGAGACATCAAGTTCGGACTCGAAGGACTAACCACATGGCGCTCAGAATACATGTACCGTGGATTCAAACTCGCAGACAAAAGCATGGAATTCCAGCTAGCTGGCCAAGTCGCACTCTCAAACTCAGAAACAATCGACCTAGGCCTCTACTTCGACACCGCAACCGGTGACGGAAACTTCACCGAAACAGGTGCATTCATCGACTTCTCAAAAAACATCGGTGACCTAACATACACCGCCAAATTCACACTCCGTGACTACGCTAACTCAACCTTCAAATCAGGCGCAGACATCGGAGGCAGCATCAGCCTAAAACACAATAAAAACATAGACTTCACAGCACTCCTTACATACGACACAGGAGCCTCAGGTGCATACTCAGAGCTCAAAACATCCTACTACAAAGAACTCTCCATCGACTCCTTCATCCTATTCAATGCCGGCATCTCAGCCACCGCAGACTACTACGACCGCTCAGGCATCCACCACCTATTCGCCAAACTTGAATACACCTACAACATCAGCGACAACGTCTCATTCACACCCTTCATCGGCACCAGCATCGGAATCCACAGTAAAGCCCCACACTCCATCTACTCAGGCATCAACTTCGCCGTCAGCTTCTAAAAAAAACAAACTCTCACCACCCCCTCACTTAAACCGCAGCCACTCTAGCGATAAGCCACAAGCTATCAGACAGCCTATTTAAAAACAACCGAGCCGTCGCCAGCGCATCATCCTCTATCCCCCAGCAAGCCCTCTCAGACCTCCGGCACACAGTCCTCGCAAGATCAAGGTAAGCAGAAGCAAGCTTCCCCTCTTTCCCAGGCCTAGCCCACCCCCTAAAACGTATCCCCTTTTCACACTCTGCCTCAGATATACAAGCCTCCAGCCACTCCACATCAGAAACCTCTATGCCACTATAACCCTTCTCGGCATACCTCGTATGATCCTCCTCATCAGTCGCTATCACCCCCATCAAACCTACCAATCGCTTCTGCACATCATCAATCCAAGCCTCCATCTCCTCACTCACATCCGTATTACGCACTATCCCTAATACAGCATTAAGCTCATCAATAGAACCACAAGCCTCAACCCTCGCATCAGTCTTAGAAATACGTCTCCCAAACATCAAATCCGTCAGCCCCTCATCTCCTCGCTTCGTACATATACTCATAAATCTATAAATGAACCAAACCTA
Source organism: uncultured Verrucomicrobiales bacterium (assembly GCA_937934595.1). Classification (GTDB taxonomy): domain Bacteria; phylum Verrucomicrobiota; class Verrucomicrobiia; order Verrucomicrobiales; family Akkermansiaceae; genus Rubritalea. The sequence goes on from CALGZA010000099.1 coordinate 6,087, forward strand.
CTCAGATGTAAAGAGACACTAACTCATAAACCAAAAAACAACCTCCACACCCACCGCAAAAACAACCTCCACCACACTAACCACCCACACAAAAGCGATGCAGCAACACCACCTTAGCCATCTCACCACCCTCAAAGTCATAACCAGGAATCCATAGATAATCTTTCTTATTCTGATAAAGTAACAACCCAGTCTTAGTCTCAACCACCTCAACAAACTCTCCCCACGGCACACTAACCTTACCAGAACTACCATCCATATCCACCCTATCAGATCGAAACGTATAATGAATCTTAGTCTCATACGCCGCATGCTTCCTCAGCTTACGCTCATTCCACATTTGCCATATCATCGGCCGCATATAACCCACAGAACCTAACAATATAAAACTAATCGTTATAAAATCACTAAACCGGCTCCCCCTCCCATACGTCTTCACCGCCATGTAAGCACCCACAGCCATCAAACCTACACACACAAAACGCCTCACTATCAGCCACCAGCGCCAGCGATGCCACAAATGCTCACGAAAAGAACCATGATGAGACCTCCCATCAAACTTCGACTTAACCTGAATCGGTGATTCCATAAAAACTATTTACCCTTAGGGAGTGAAGCAGCAGCCACAGCCTGCCCGTGACGCTTCATTTTCTCATCAGGCTGAGTTATCCTAATCTGCTCAGAAAGCTCAGGAAACTCCACATCCAATACCTCACGCGCATGATCTATCATCACCTGACCACCAGGTCCAGATGTCGCACGGCCCATTATAATTAATGTCTCTATATGATAAAACTCAGCATAATGAGCTATCGCATAGCCAAAACACCTCCCTATAGTCTCATAAATCTTACGCGCCCCCTCATGACCATCTAACATCGCCTTCTGAACCTCCACTAACTGCTCAGGAAACGCCATATCGCCAAAACTAAACCCAGCCGCCGGCGCCAACCGCGCCACTCCCTGCTGACAGAAAAACTGCACCCCACAGCCCATATCTCCTGACCACTCATCCACTGGCCCATCATCTCGGTAATCCACAGGCGCAAAAGCCAACTCATTTATCTGTGTCGTCACATTCCCATCTCTATCCACATACCCCACAGCCTCAGAAGTCCCCATCGCTATCCCCAGAACACTATTCGTATTCATACTTATAGAACCAGCCAGAGCCGTCACCTCACCATCATTGATCACCTCATATGGCACCCCAGGATACTCCTTCTCTATCAAATTCTTAAACATCGGCCTCACCACCTCATCAAACACCACCTCATCAGTTATCCCCCTGAAAAGCGAAGCTATACGCACCTCATTATTAATATAAACTCCCGCAGAAGAACCCCCAATAGCATCAACACTCGGAAGATGCTCAGCAGCCAACCTCAACGAATCTACTATCCCATCATACTGATAAGATGGATCATCCTTAAAATACGGATCCCACGGAATCTCAGTAGAAAACACCACCTCACCATCTATCACAGCAGCACACTTACGGTCAGAACCACCCAAATCAAAACCAATGCGATTCCCCTCTAAATGACGCCCAATAGGCTCAGCCACAGCCTGCTCATCAGGAATCTCCGCCTCACTACAAGCCACCACCCTAATAGCCTCACTAAACATCCCCTTACCAATAATGTCCCAATCAAACTTCCTCGCACCACCCTCACTATAAATAGCACCTATCTGTCCAGCCAAAGCATCATTACCTGCTATATAAACAATACACCCCCCCTTAGCCCACAAAAGAAACTTAATCAAACGCTCCACATACTTAATGTTCAACGCAACATGATCCCCCTCATGAGACAAAATCCTTACATCACTCCTATAAGTAGTCCCATCCAAACGCCCTAACGCTATCTTCACATCCTCCGCTGCAGGATCAGCCGCTACTCGCTCATCAAAGGCCCTCCTCCACAACACTGCAGGTAAAAACCCCTCATCTAACACCGGCTTTAATTTCACTTGAATATCCATAATCTTAAATATGCTATAACGTCTCGCTCTTAATAAACTCAATCACTCAGTAATAGACGATTATCTCAAGTAAAAGACCAAAATGCCAATAATCAACATTATCTCAAAAAAAAATTAACAAAATTTAACTAGCCAAACCAAAAATCATATGCACACCTTAATATTACAGGGATCTTAAACACCCTTCAACAACAACAACAACAAACACAAATAAAATTATGTTAAAACAATTCAAAGAATTCGCCTTCAAAGGCAATCTAGTAGACATGGCAGTAGGCATCATCATAGGTGGCGCATTCGCTACGGTCGTAAAGTCACTCGTATCAGACGTTATCATGCCTGCAGTAGGCAGCATCATCGGTGACATCGATTTCACAAAATTTAAACACATTATTACCAATGGCAAACCTGCAGAAATAGCACCCGATGGAAAAACAGTGCTTACGCCCGCTGTCGAGGAAGTTGCCATCAGATATGGTCAGTTCATCACTGAAACCATTTCTTTCATTATACTCGCATTTGTAATCTTCATCATCGTCAAGAAATTCATCGCTGCTTTCGAAAAACAAGAAGAAGAAAAACCCGAAGAGCCATCCAAGCAAGAAGTGCTACTCGCTGAAATCCGCGATGCCCTCAAAAAATAATCCACTCCCTAAATAAACAAAATCTCCAGCGGTGCCTCTTCTTACAAAGAGACACCGCTTTTTTTGTCTTTTAACTTTCCCCTTTTCCATTTTGGACTAAATTCCCCTCATATGAAATTGTTCCTATCGCACATCATCTGCATCATCCTTGGTCTATCCAGCACCTCAGCATCAGCCCAAGCACTTGATATCTCTGCAAAACAAAAAGTAGAAACCAAAGCCTCAGACATCTACAAATCCATAGTCCGTATCGAAGTCACCGCTCAAAACCCCAGCTACTCCAACCCCTGGAACTCAGGAAAATTCACAGGAGGAACAGGCACAGGATTCCTCATCAGCAAAAACACCTTCCTTACCAATGCACACGTAGTCTCTAACGCAAGACGCATACTCATCACCATGCACGGATCCGCTCGTAAACACCCAGCTCGCGTCCTCCACATCGCCCATGACTGTGACCTAGCCATCCTCCAAGTAGACGACTTCACACCTTTCGAAAAACTACCCTTCCTCTCCATAGGTAATGTCCCTCAGCTAGAATCCCAAGTCCGTGTCATCGGATACCCAGTAGGCGGCGACCGCATCTCAGTCACCCGCGGAGTAGTATCCAGAATCGACTTCAGACCATACGCACACACCAGAGCAGACCAGCACCTCGTTATCCAAATAGACGCAGCTATCAACCCAGGAAACTCAGGTGGACCAGTCCTCCAAAATGGCAAAGTAGTCGGAGTCGCATTCCAAGGCCTCACCTCAGCAGACAACACCGGATACATGATCCCCACTCCAGTCGTCAAAAGATTCCTCAAAGACATCGAAGACGGATCCTATGACGAATACATGCAACTAGGGCTCACCAACTTCACCCTCTTTAACCCAGCAATGCGTAAAGTATACAACCTCAAACAAGACGACCCAGGCATTCTAGTCGCCAGATTCTATAAAGACGGCCCAGTAGACGGCATCCTCAAAGAAGGTGACATCCTCACCAAAATAGACGGCAAATCCATAGACAGCGCAGGCAGCGTAGAAATCGACGGAGAAAGAGTCAACATGAGCGAAATCGTAGAACGTAAATTCGCAGGAGACAAAATACCTCTAAACTTCATCCGCGATGGCAAAGAACAAACCGCAGAAATCACTCTCAAGCCATTCTCCGCATCATCCATATACTCAGTCCAATACGGCAAACGCCCCAGATACACCATCCAAGGCGGCCTCGTATTCCAACCACTATCCAGAAACCTCTACGCAGCACTCAGACTCAGCAATCCACGCGTAAGAAGACTATTCGCAAAATACCTAACAGAAAACATCTTTAAAGAACGTAAAGACATCATCATCCTTACAAAGGTTCTAGATGCACCCATCAACTCATACCTAACAGGTTTCACAGGCAACGCCATCGAGTCAATCAACGGAACAAAAATCACCGACATCGACCAACTCCACAACATCCTAAACCCAGAAACCATGCCAGAACACTTCGTCATTAAATGTGATGGACTCAACAGACCACTCATCCTCCCCGGCAAGGACCTTCAAAAAATAAACAAACAAATACTCCAAACCTACGGAATAAAAAATGCTTCATACCTCAGTAAATAAAACCCCTCACTGAATCATACCTAACTACCAATCATTCATGAAACCCATCATCATCTCACTCCTCTTCGCTCTCTGTTCTATCGCCACCACAGCCGCCCAGAACAACCTACCACTCCTCAGAATATCATCCACCAGCCAAAAATACAACATCTCACAACCCTGGGAAAAAAAAGCTGCCGTCACCATCCGTGGCATCGGAATTCTCGTCGGTAAAAACCAAATCATAACCACCGCTCAAATGGCAGCTGACGCCACATTCATCGAAATCGAGACCACAGACAGCAAAACCTCCATGCCAGCCAAAACCATCGCCATCGACTACAAAGCTAACCTCGCTCTCATCAGCGTCACAGAAACACCGCACCAAGAGCTACTCGCCAAAATGACTCCAGTCGAAATCGCTGCAAACCCAAAGCTCGATGACAATGTCCAAGCATACCAAGTCGAAGATAACGGAAAAATTCTCGTCACCAATGGCTCCATCAGAGGCGCAGACGTCACAGCATCATTCGTCGAAGGTCAATACTTCCTCGCATTCCAAATCAAAGCATCCATGCAAGGCGCCGCAAACAGCTTCACCATCCCAGTCATGAAAGATGACAAACTACTAGGCCTCCTCACTGGCTACAGCGCAGAAGAACAGCTCCTAGACGCAACCGCACCAGAAATCATCCGCGCATTCCTTAACGATGCTAACAACGGAGAATACATCGGATTCCCATCTCTAGGAATCGACATCAGCCGCACCATAGACCCTCACTTCCGCTCATGGCTTAAACTAACAGACTCTCATGGCGGACTCTTCATCAAACATGTCACCAGAAACGGCGCCGCTCACAAAGCAGGCATCCAGCAAGGCGACGTCCTACTCGCCATAGACGGTAATGAAATCGACCGCAAAGGCTACTACAAATCCAAAAACTACGGCCCACTCTACTGGATGCACCTCATCGCAGGCAGTAAAAAAACCGGTGAAAAAGTCACCCTCAACATACTCAGAAAAGGCGAAAACATCACCAAAGAAGTCACTCTAACAAAACGCCCAGAAGGCATCATCCCATCACACATGTTCGGCAAAGCACCAAGATACCTCATCAAAGGTGGCCTCATCTTCCAAGAACTCACCTACTCATACCTCAAAGCATACGGTGATAAATGGAAAACCAGAGCACCCATCAGCCTCCTAGACGCATTCAACCACCCAGAAGACTACGAGAAAGACCGCCAGAGACTCGTCTTCCTCAGCCGCACCATCCCCACAGAAGCCACCCTCGGATACGAAAAAATAAGCAGCGCCATCGTCACCAAAGTAAACGGCAAAAAAATCGCAGACATCCCATCACTTGTAGAAGCATTCAAAACACCAGACAAAAACGGTATCCACACCATCGAACTAGACGGAAAACTCAAAAAACTCTACCTAGACGCCGCTACCGCATCCACAGCAGATGCAAACTTCCTCAAAAGAGGACTACCCAGCCTCTCCAGAACCAAAGAATAACAAAACCACCCTCCCCTAAATCCTAAATTCTAAATTCACACCGGCGCCTTATCCAGGCCAAACACAGCATGCACAGCCCTAGCTGCATCCTCTATCTGGTGCTCCTCAACAGTCACAGCAACCTTAATTTCCGAAGTCGTTATCATCCCTATATTAATACCTGCATCACCAAGAGCCTGAAACATCTTCGCCGCCACACCCACATGCGAACGCATCCCTATCCCCACACATGACAACTTCGCTATCCCAGCCTCTGTAATCAGCTCAGAATCAGAACTCAACTCATTGATACATGGCTTAAGCGCCGCCTGAGCCCTGCCTAAATCAGCACTATGCATCGTAAATGAATGCCGGGCCAAACCGTCATACGCTATATTAGATACTATCATATCTATGTTCACCTCAGCATCAGCCAGACACATAAGAATCGTGGCAGACATTCCTGGCTCATCAGGTATCCCTGTGATGGTAACTCGGGCTTGTGAGCGCTCTATCGATACACCGCGTATAACTACTGATTCCATTTGATCGTGTTCTTCTGTTACTATTGTTCCTGGATTATTATTGAGGCTGGAGCGAACCTCGAAGACTACTCCATACTTCTTTGCAAATTCTACTGACCGCGACTGCATCACCTTAGTCCCAGATGAAGCCATCTCCAGCATCTCATCATAAGAAACCTCAGGCAACTTACGCGCATCCTTCACCACTCTAGGATCACTCGTATATACCCCATCCACATCAGTCAATATCTGACATATCTCAGCCTTCAGCGCAGACGCTACCGCTATAGCCGTCAGATCTGATCCTCCCCTACCCAACGTATGTATCATACCATCCACCCTAACACCCTGAAAACCCGCACAAATAATAACCTTACCCTCAGCAAGATAACCCTCCATCATCTTAGGATCGATCGAATCTATCTTACCCCGCGTATGCGAACCAGTCGTCACTATACCAGCTTGCCTACCAGTCACAGACACCGCATCCACACCTATCTCATCAAGAGCCATAGCCACCAGCGCTATCGACTGCTGCTCACCAGTACTCAGTAATACATCCATCTCACGCTCAGAAGGTGATGAACTCAGATCCTTAGCCATCCCTATCAGCTTATCCGTCACCCCTCCCATTGCAGACACCACCGCTACCACTTGGTTCCCCTCCTCACGAAGTGACTTAATGCGCTGCGCTACATTCCGTATACGATCCAATGACCCTACCGATGTGCCTCCATATTTCTGAACAATGAGTGCCATAATTAAATAATATTCTCCCTCGCAGGATGCACAGTGAAATAAAAAAAGTAATACTATGCAAGCAATAGAAAACCTAAATGTCTCAACTCTATATTAATGAACCTATCCAGAAAAACGAACCAGATAGGCCATTAGTATAATAATAACTATAAACTACTTAGATGAAGAAACATAAGACGCCTGGGAAACCCCTTTGCCAATTTTCTTCTTCTTAATCCAGCTCATCGTACCTCGTAGCTTCTCTCCTACTTTCTCTATCTGATGCTTCTCTCCTTCTTTTCGCATCTTATTAAAGTTCTTACTACCACTCTGATACTCAGCCATCCACTCCTTAGCAAATTGTCCTCTCTCTATCCTCTTCAACTGAGCTGCCATCCGCTTCTTCACAGAATCATTAATAATCTTAGGACCCACCGTAACATCTCCATACTCAGCTGTCTCAGAAATTGAAAAACGCATCCCAGCTATACCACTCTCAACCATCAAATCAACAATCAGCTTCAACTCATGAAGACACTCAAAATAGGCCATCTCAGGTGCATAACCAGCCTCAACCAATGTCTCAAACCCAGCCTTAACCAGCGCCGAAGCTCCACCACAAAGAACCACCTGCTCACCAAACAAATCAGTAACAGTCTCCTCCTTAAAGTTCGTCTCAAATACACCAGCCCGTGAACTACCTATCCCCTTAGCCCATCCCAACGCTATATTCTTAGCCTTACCTGTAGCATCATTCTCTATCGCTATCAAAGCAGGAACACCCTTACCATTCAGATACTGTGACCTTACTGTATGACCAGGCCCCTTAGGTGCCACCATAATCACATTCACATTATCCGGCACCTTGATGAAACCAAAGTGAACCGCAAAACCATGACAGAATATCAACGTCTGACCCTTACGTAAATTCGGCGCTACCTCCTTCTCATAAACCTCAGGAATAACCGTATCAGGTAATGCTAACATGATCACATCACATTCCTTTACCGCTTCAGCAGTACTGCATACATTGAAACCAAGCTTCTTCGCAACTGGACGAGATTTTGACTTAGCATATAAACCAATGGTCACATCACATCCGCTCTCCTTCAAGTTAAGAGCATGTGCATGCCCCTGTGACCCGAATCCAATCACCGCTAGCTTTTTACGCTTTATGCTAGCGAGATTACAGTCCTTATTTGTATAGATTTTTGCTGCCATCTGAATTGTATAGTTATAGTTAAATGATCACATTATAATGGTTAAAGATAGTGATCTATACCCCAATAACATAGACTCTAACCACCTTTATCAAGTAAAAACCAAGTCATCGAAAACCTCTGCCCCAGATAAAACCAGCAGAAAGCAAAAAAACGAAAGCGCAGACTTAATAATTGGCAGCTCAAATCATACCCATTACTCAGCTAAACACTGCCACATGAGCTCTCACAACCACAAGACCCAGATGCAAGCTTAGCCGCTATCTTCTCAGCCGTCGGCGTGATAGATAACCCACCCAGATTAGTACACCGTAATTCACGCGGTATCTGATGCGCCACCTTATTCATAGAAACAACCACCTCATCAAATGGAATCAAATGCTCATAACCAGCAAGCGCCATATTCGCACAAGAAAGTGCATTAGATGCCGCCATCACATTCTTACCTAAACAAGGAGCCTCCACGCGGTTCGCTATCGGATCACAAATCATACCAAAACAATTCTGCAACGCACTAGATGCTGCAGCTAACTGATGATCAGTACTACCACCAGCTAAATGAACAATGGCTGCCGCTGCCATTGCTGAGCCAGATCCACACTCAGCCATACATCCTCCCTCTTCTGCCGCAAACGTTGCATCCTTAGCGATAAATACTCCTATCAGACCAGCCACCAAAAGAGCCTTAGCACGCTCATCCTCATCAGCCCCAAGTGAATCTGATATAGCCAAAACTGCTCCAGGCATCGCACCACAGGAACCCGCCGTCGGCGCAGCTACTATAATACCCATAGATGACTTCATCTCCATCAATGCTGATACATAGCGTATAATCCTATTATTAATATCAGCAGGTATCAAACGCCCCTCTTTTTCAGCCTCAGTAAAACCAGGACTCTGCGCTGGTAAAATACGGTCTTCATACTCCGTACCCTTAAGACCATCAGCCACAGCATCCGCCATAATCTTACCCAAGACCTTCATCCGCTCCAGCACCTCATCCACTGAAATCCCTCCCCGCGCCGCCTCATACTCAGCCGCACTCTCCCACAACGGCTTATCAGCAAAATCAACATGTGCCTGCATCTCACCACAGCGAACAAACGGAACACTAAGACCATTCCTAGACAATATCGGTAATACCGCGCGTAACACTCGCCAACGCGTAGCACCAAGCATCGCACTCAACCCAGATACCACACCATCCTCAGGAACCTCACGCGAATCAAAACGCAACAATCCTCCCTCACCACATCCACAAAGCCATTCTACAGACTCAGAACCTACAGCCAAATCACTATCAACATAGAGCCCATCAGCAGGCTCCTCATCCAGCCAAAACAAAATCGTATGAAGATCACCCACTCCACTTAAGCGAACTCCATCAATAGCCTGTAACTCAATCATCCCACCACCAGTAGAAATAGCATCAAAATGATAAGATACACCACTCTCACCTACCATCTCTAATCGATAAAAATTCGGGTGAGGCGCATCATAAGAAACATAATTCACCACCACTTCAATACCAGCCCCCTCAAGCGCCTCCGGATATGTAGGCAAACGCTCATCATAAGGCTCCCATCCTAATATACCACTATACAAACCTAAATCAGTCCCCTGGTCCTTATGAGTCGTCACAAGCGAACCATTAGGATCATAATTCGCTATCAACTTTCTAACAGGCTCACCCACTAGATCTCTCGCTATACGCCCCATCCTATTCGCAGCAGCACTATGCGAGCTACTCGGACCACGCATCACAGGCCCCAAAACATCATTAAATATACTAGGAAATAAACTCATAACAAATCATTAACACAATTCACCCTCAATGAAATTCTAAAAAATGCAAACACACTCATCCTACCAAGCCATAACAATCAAGCCTCAGCCGTATAAATTGAAGCTATTCCCCCACTCAAAGGTTCACAACGCGGCTCCTTGTATCCCTGATCAGCTATCAAGTCACACATAGCCTTGCCACTAGGAAAATCACCAATAGAACCAGCCAAATACGTATAAGCCTCCTCCTCAGAAGTAAGCTTGCCAGCTATCTTCGGTAAAATCTTATTCAGATAAAATTCATACGGCTTACGTAATAAACCCTCAGGAGAAGAAAAATCTAAAATCAATAAATGACCACCAGGCCTTATCACCCTTCGCATCTCACGCAGCGCCTTAGGATAATCAGCCATGTTGCGTAAACCAAAAGCCACCGTCAAAACATCACAACTATCATCAGCAAACGGCATATTCATCGCATCTACTACCTCCGTATTCCTCACACCCCTCCTCGCCGCATGCGCTAACATCTCAGGACAGAAATCAGACGCTATCAACTCAGAGTCATAACATACTCGCTGTAACTCAATCGCCAAATCACCAGTCCCAGTCGCAATATCAAGTATCCTCTCCGGCGCCCAATCCATCACTACCTGACCCACACGCTTGCGCCATAAAATATCAGTCCCTAAACTCAATACGTGATTGGTCAATACATAACGATCTGCTATCTTAGCAAACGCACTTTTTACAAAATGTGGATCTTGCATAATTTTCTCTCAGTTTAACTCAATGAGTCAGGTAAAATATCAGTATATATACCAGGATCACTACCCGGTATTTCCTTAGCGTTAACCGCCTTCTCATAAAACTCCCTCGGACCTACACCTCCTATCACTCCATAAACATACCCACTATCTCGCAATGCCTCCATCGCCTTATACAACAACGCCTTACCTATCCCCGTCCCCCTCGCATCCTCACTCACCCCAGTCGGCCCATAAAACCCCTTAGCCGTAGTCTCCACACAGACAAATCCTAATATCTTCTTATCGCGTGTCGCTATAAAACAACTCACCGGCTGACGAGACATCGCTACCTTCACCTCACTCACCCACTTCGGTGAAAAATGCTCTCCCACCCAGTCAGCCACTGCCTGTCGCTCATAAGCCCTCGCTCTTCTGAGTATAATGCCTTGCGCTTCTACCTTAGCATACAAATCACCAGAATCAGGCAACTCAAGAAGATTTACTATCATGTCTATCATAAAACCAATGTAGTCGCGTAATCCTTATTTACAAACCTAATATCTCCATAAATGGCCAGCTCTCTATCTCCTCCTGCCCACGTATCACATCCGTAATCACTTCCACACCACACATATCCTCAACAATGCCCTTATTCGTTATCGTCGCAGTATCCAATTCATCAATTAAATTATTAAAAACCAACCCAGCTGGCTCTATCCCACGTGAACGCATCGCCTCAACAGTTAGCAACGTATGATTCAACGCACCAAGCTTATTACCCACTACCAAAATAACCGGATCACCTATCGCTACCGCCAGCTCAGCTACACAAAAACCCATCCCATTAATAGGCACCAACCAACCCCCAACTCCCTCAGTTATAACACAATCATAATCCCCAGACAAATCCCCATGCCGTGACATCAACACATCCTTATCAATAGGAGTATTCTCAAACATCGCAGCAACATGAGGCGCTGCAGGCGTCTTCATCCACAACGGATTAATCCGGTCAAGCACCTCATCACCAGGATCAGCAAACCCAGATGCATCAGCCATCTCTATCGCATCATTCCTATCTCCACAACATATAGGCTTATAACCCACAGCATTTACCTGCTCCCTACGTAAAGCACGAATAATCAATGAACTTATATAAGTCTTCCCCGCATCAGTATCTGTCCCCGTAATGAATATTCCCTTGCTCATAATGTTTATATGAGCGGCTTACTAACTAATTTCTTCCAGCTTAGCAAGACATCCCTCAGCCCCACACGTACTATCACTATTCAAAAGAGACTTACCACATCCACCTAAACACGGCTTAGCGCCCTCAGTCCATGTCAATGGATAATTTGCTATCATTAAGCGCATCCGCCTCACCCCCACTTTAGATCGTGACACTCCCATCGCCTCAGCAAGCACATCATCCGGACAACGCCCCAGCATATGATCCCACTTCGCCCAGCCATCATTCATACTCTGTCGCTTCACCTTCTCCTTCTCAGAAAGAACCCCTATCCCCAACTTCTTCTTGTGAGCAGATATCGCTCCCACTGTGCAGCCTATCATCAACGCCAAATCCTTATCCTTCACTACCCCTATCTTAGACTCCCACTTCGACCAATCCACTTTCTTACGCAAATCAAGATGGAACTTCTTTATCCCCAACTTCTCACGCCGCACCCTAACACTCCCAGGCGCACAGCCTATCTTCTTAGCTAACTCAGAATCAGACATGTCAGGAATCAACTCATCCCATAATTCCCAATTAACTCCATTACGCTTACTAAAAGCCGGTATGCCAAATTTCCTCCGCCTCAGTAAAACCGATGCCAAAGAACACCCCACCTTCTCAGCCAAATGCTTATCCTCCACAGTTCCTAACATCGAATCCCAGTCAGACCAGTCAATACTTGAACGAGCTCCTCGCTCACCTGCAGCTGGTATGCCCTTAAGCTTTCTGCGGTTACTCACTGCAGCCAATGAACTCCCTATTTTCTTAGCCAGTTCTTTATCAGTTATTTTCCCCAAATGATCATCCCATAGAGACCAGTCAATGGTGATACGTGCTTTACGTGCCATAATGTTTAACTTCTTAGTTAATAATTTATATAATGAAATGCGCTCAATACTAGGTCATCTCCCAATGAAAATCCCTTCATATTACATGTAATCTATCGCCGTGCTTAAACCATAATAATTAATAGTTGAAGCATGAATGCAATCAACACCCATGTTATAAATTTAGCAAGAAATTTATACTCAAAAACATTAGATATTTACTTCACTTCATAAATAAAACATAACCCAAATTGTGCAAAAAAATGAATTCAACACTAAAACTAAATTCGTTACCAAATTAGGCCTCTCACTTCACTCCTGCGGGGCTACCAGCCATCGTATCGAAAAACACCTCTCCCGTCTCGCAAAAATTCTAGGAATCAATGGAGAATTCCTCATCGCCCCTACGTGTATCACATGCGTCTACTGGCTAAATGACCCCGCTGAACAAACCATCATCATCAAACGTGTCAAACCAGGTGGCGCCAACCTCGGACTCCTAGAACATCTAGACTCACTTGTCGAACAGTTCCACAGTCACAAACTCTCATTCCAACAAATGTCCCATGCCCTAGAACAGGCTCTCTCTCTCCCTAAGTTCTACTCACCATTCATCGATGCCATATCCTGGATGACAGCCAGCTTCTTCTTCTCCGCATTACTCTCCAGAAGCAGTTATGACGCATTTGCCGCCTCCTTCGTCTCACTCATCATCTTCTTCCTCCTAAATTTCTGCGCCAAACGTGAACGCTTTGATAATCTAACAGAAATCATCGCCACTAGCTCCGCAGGCATCATCATCTCCATCATCGCATCCATCGGCATCCCCATAAATATCCCATTCTGCCTCCTATCATCCATCATCGTCCTCGTCCCTGGCCTATCCATCACTGTCGCACTCAGCGAAATCGCAAACCGTGACCTGCTCTCAGGTACAAGCAGATTCGTTGATGCCATCATGGCATTATTCAAGCTATACCTCGGCGCAATTATCGGCGTAGGAATCGGTTCTCTCCTCTTTAATAACACAGACGCAAACACACTTCATAATATCCAAAACCTACCCACATGGATCATCTTGCCAGCTGTCATCATGCTAACTACAGCCATCACTGTAGCATTCAACATCCACCCCAAATTTATCTTCTGGTGCCTTCTATCATCTCTCATCGCTTTTCTCGTATCCCACTACTCCACCATGATGTTTAACCAAACAACAGGCATTCTTCTAGGTGCCTTCGCTGCCGGAATCTACGCTAACATATTCGCAAACACCCTGAACTACCCAGCCTCAATGGTCTTAACCACAGGCATCATCTTCCTCGTACCTGGCAGTAAAACATACATCATCCTCAACGCATGGATCACTGGCGAACAAATAGTCGCAGACACACCTAATGCTACTCAAGCATTCCTCATATTCATCTCTCTCGTTGGCGGCCTACTACTTTCTAACGCCATAGTATCCACACGTAAAAGCCTATAAAAGACACCACAAACCTAACCTCTCTGACCATAATACGCATCAGGCCCATGCTTTCGCATATAATGCTGATTAAGTATATGATCAGGTATCGCAGCTGCAGCAGGATTCAGCTGGTAAGTCATCAAGGCCATCTTCGCACACGCCTCTAATGCTATACTATTATTCACAGCACCACACACAGACTTACCCCAAGTAAATGGAGCATGGTGCTTAAGAAGCGCAGCAGGCATCTCTATCGGGTTAATCCCCTCACTCACAAAATGCTCCACTATACTCACCCCAGTATAATGCTCATAATCCTCACGCACCTCCTCCTCAGTTAACGCCCTTACCAATGGCACACTCCCATAGAAATGATCCGCATGTGTCGTCCCATGACACGGTAAACTTACTCCAGCCTGCGAAAACGCCGTAGCGGATGGACTGTGTGTATGAACCACTGATACCACATCCGTAAAATGCCGATACAGCTCAAGATGAGTCTTTGTGTCCGATGACGGGTTTAAATCACCCTCCACTACATGACCATCCAGATCTACTACCACTAAATTACGCGTATCAAGCGCATCATAATCCACCCCACTAGGCTTTATTACCACCAAGCCACTCTCCCTATCTATCGCACTTACATTACCCCACGTCAAAGTCACCAGACCCGACGTAACTAACGCCTTATTTCCATCCACCACTTCCTGCTTAAGAGATTCCGTCATCATCACCTACCCCTTACACTGTTGATCTCTAATATCCATAAGCTCCTTCATCACATGTCCCAAATTACCAGAAGCATCAGCACCAAAGGAATCATGTAAATCAATATACAAACCATACAAACGCTCATAAATAGCATGATTACCAGCATCCGGCTCATAAACCACATCCAGATACTTCACACTTCGCTCCTGCAAAGTAGCCAGATCCGAATAACCCGCTGATACTGCTGACAATAAAGCCGCACCCATCGCGCAGGTCTGGTCCACACTAGAAACGCGCATCGGCTTACCTATCACATCCGCATAGATCTGCATAAGAACAGGGTTTTTAAGAGAAAGCCCACCAGTATTTACCACATCATTGATCGCTACACCATACTCCTCCATCCTCTTAATAATAGTATAAGCACCATAAGCCGTAGCCTCTATGTAAGCACGGTAAATCTCATGAGCCTGAGTATGCAATGTCTGACCCATAAGCAACCCAGACAACCTAACATCCGTCAACACGCTCCTATTCCCATTATTCCAGTCCAACGCCAAAAGACCAGTCTCTCCAGGTAGTAACCCCTCTATCTCAGCTGCCATTGACTCAAATTTCTCATCCACACTTGATCCATAACTATCCGGAACTATCTGATTCACTAACCACAGAAAAAGATCTCCCACAGCAGACTGCCCAGCCTCTATCCCCAAAACACCGGGAACCACAGAAGACATAACCTGACCGCATAGCCCAGGAACATCAGCCAAGTCCTTACCAGAAACCGTAATATCACATGTAGATGTCCCCAGCACCTTCACCAGCGTACCTTCCTTCACCCCAGCACCAACAGCACCCATATGACAATCAAAACCTCCCACACCTACCGCAATTTCCATATCACTAGAAAAACCCAAAGCCTCTAACCAACCCTGAGATAATGTCCCAGCACGCTCATCAGATGCATGAGCCTCACCATAAAGTCGCCCCCTCAAATCAACCATCGCAGGATCCAGCTCCTTCAAAAACTCCTCATCAGGTAACCCACCCCACTCAGCATTATACATCGCCTTGTGACCAGCTGCACACACAGAACGCTTAAGTGTCACCGGATTCGTATCTCCACATAACTCAGCCGTAAGCCAGTCACAATGCTCCACAAATGAATAAGACGCAGCATATACCTCAGCATCTATACGCTTAAGATGTAAAATCTTTGACCACCACCACTCAGATGAATACGTACCACCACACTTAGCCAGATACTCAGGCCTCATCCGTTTGGCTAAAGCAGTAATCTCCTCAGCCTCCTTATACGCAGTATGGTCTTTCCACAGCCAAACATGAGCATTTAAATTATCTCTAAATCCATCAATAAAAGCCAACGGAGTCCCTGAAGCATCCACAGGAATCACCGTCGAACCAGTCGTATCAACTCCTATAGAAATAACCTTTGTCATACAAAATGACGACTCAAGCACAGCTGTCTCCTCCAGCGCACCTCGTATGATGGCAACACATCCATCAAGATAATCCTGTGGATTCTGACGCGCTAAATGCGGATCACTCGCATCCACAAGTATACCCTGCTCACCAGATGGATAAGAAAAAACAGCCGAGCCTAACTCAGCACCAGATTCTAAATTCACTACCAATGCACGGCAGGAATTCGTTCCGTAATCAAGACCAATGGAATACATAATCTCTATATATGGCTAGAAATATGCTCTGCTACACGCTCATTAAAATCCTCTAGGTTTTCCCAGTGAAACGCATGCCCAGATCGCGGATACAAATGCAACGTACTATTCGGTATCTGCGCATGCACCTCCTCCGCCATCCAACGCGGTGTAAACACATCAGACTCTCCACCTATAACCAATGTCGGTGCCACTAACTGAGACAACTCATCAAACGTATTGTGATTCGTACAGGCCGCACACTGCCCCACCAAACCATGCAAAGGCTGAGGGTTCGGTGATAAAGATGCCTCTCTCCTACCATCAACAAGAGCCTCATGAAACTCAGGATTATCCCAGCTCCGCTTATCAAATATAAGCAACTGAATATACTCCATAAAGTCTTCCGCCTTAAGATGTGCCTTAGACTGTAAAATATGAGAAAAAACAGACTTCGCATACGCATCACATCGCGCCCACGTACACATAAGCGTCACACTCTTCACCCTCTCAGGATAAAGCAGTGCCACCTGCTGCGCTATTATACTACCCATAGAACAACCAACCACATGCGCCTTCTCAAGACCCAAATGATCCATCAAATGGATATAATCCTCAGCCATCATGGCAGATGAATAATCCCCCGCTGGCTTGTCCGTCATACCCACACCCCGGTTGTCTGGTGTTATACATTGAAACTTCTGACTCCAGTCTGCTACATGATCAGCCCAGACATCACCAGTCGCAGTAATCCCCATTATGCATAAAACAGGCTCACCATCACCATGCACATCATAGTGCATCGTAAAATCATTTTTCGTAAAATTCGGCATAGAGTTGTATTACTCTACTCTCACCAGCATGCCAAACCTAAGTTTTAAAAAATATCCTATTCAGGCTTCTTAAGCTTAGCATAGTAATCTTCCAAAAGTAACTTCTTAGCCTCAGCTGCATCCTTCACCCACACCTTCCGCGGCGTTATAAAATATCCTTCCGTCCGGGTCTCCCCCTCCATCATCAACTTCCCCTGCTCAGAGATCGTCGCCTCCTCATTACTTATAGAAAACACCCCTACCTCAGTAGTTAGCTTCTTCCCAGCACGCAACTTAGTTGTCCGTTCACCTAACTTCTCCTCAAATGTATCTACCATCGCTACCAACGCCGCCGCTGACTTACTAGATTGATCATTTTCATTGCAGCTAAAAAACAACAGAATAATGGGAAATAGTAATAATAATTTCATACCAAGGATTAACGTAACAAAAAACAATTGTCAATCACCAACCCACACACAAAAGTAACAAAAAAAGAACGACATATAACAAAAAACAACCCTCAAATAATCACCAAAAAATCACCACCACATCAAAAACAACGCAAAAATTCAGATGAATAATTTGAGCTCTATGCAGATAAGAAAAATAACCAATAAAAATACTGCATCCCAGCTCCTAGAAAAATATAGGCTAATTTCGCAGACTAAAATGAAATGCCATATGCATCTAAAAATACTAGACTATTTTCAGAAGACACACTAAAAGCTACTGTTCTCTCTTCTTTTAATAAATATAGAAATAGCAACCATCAACAAGTCATTACCCCATTACTAAAAATTAATATCATCCATCCACTTTACTCTAACTTCCAACCATTATTATGAGTGACTCAGACACATCGCCTAATTGGAGTATCTCGCATGCAAAAAAACTCTACGGAGTAGACGCTTGGGCCAGTGACTTTTTTAGTATTGCAGACAATGGTGATCTCCGCGTCCATCTGAAAGACGGAGAAAAACCCTCTTTCGCTAGTTTACCCGCTATTGTCGATGGCATTCGTGAACGAGGCCTCGCCACTCCACTCCTACTTAGATTTCATGACCTCCTCGCAGCGCAAATCCGTAGACTTAATAATGCATTTAACACCGCCATTAAAGACACTGGCTATCTAGGAAATTACCGGGGAGTTTATCCAGTTAAGGTAAATCAGCAGCAACAGGTCATCGAAGAGGTGACCGAGTTTGGAGCTCAATACCACTACGGATTAGAGGTCGGCAGCAAGCCCGAGCTACTAGCAGCCCTTGCCTATATGCATGACCCTGAAGCATTCATCATTTGCAATGGCTATAAAGATCAGGAATTTATAGATCTCGCTCTACAGAGCCTAAAAATGGGACTTCAAACGGTGTTGGTTATAGAGATGCCCAGTGAACTAGAGCTTATTCTAGAAAGATCAGCAGTTCTCGGCATTGAACCTATGCTGGGAATCAGAGCAAAGCTCTCTACATGCAATAACTCACATTGGTCACACTCCAGCGGAGAAAATAGCGTCTTCGGACTCACTACCAACCAGATTCTCAATGCAGTAGATACTCTAAAAAAACACGACAAACTTCATTTCCTTAGACTCCTCCACTATCACCAAGGCTCTCAAGTGCCTGATATCCGCGCAATTCGTGATGCCGCAACTGAGGCTATCCGTATCTACACCGAGCTAATCCGTGAGGGCGCTACTATGGGAATTTTAGACATAGGAGGTGGTCTCGGTATCGATTACGATGGTTCCCGAAGTAATAGCCATAGTAGTAGAAATTACGGTATAGAAGAATACGCTGCAGACATTGTAGATGTCACCAAAACAGTTTGTGATGAAGCCATGCTCCCTCACCCCACTATCATTTCAGAGTCAGGTAGAGCTATCTCCGCTTACTATTCAGTGCTCATTTTTAACATCCTAGATGTAAATAGCCCATCCTCTGGCATTTCTCCTCAATCAATTCCTGAGAAGCCACACCCACACCTACTGAAACTAAGTGAAGTAGAAAATTATCTAACTCCTGAGAACATACAAGAGTGCTATAATGATACACTCTTCTTCCGTAATGAAATCCTCTCCCTCTTCCGCCATGGCAATGTCTCACTAAGAGAACGCGCTTATTGTAATTCTCTTTTCATTCGCATCATGACAAAAATCAGCAACATAGCTGAAACAATGGACCATGTGCCAGATGAACTCGCAAAGAATAAATTTCTCGATGTCTATTACGGTAATTTCAGCATCTTTCAGTCATTACCAGATTCGTGGGCTATTGATCAGCTATTCCCCGTCATGCCTATCCACAGGCTGAATGAAGAGCCAACCGCAAAAGCCACTTTAGCTGACATCACTTGTGACTGTGATGGCAGAATCGATAACTTCATCATCAACGGTGAAAATCAAAAATACATACCTCTGCACCCACTCAAGAACAATGAGGACTATCTAGTTGGTGTCTTCCTAGTCGGTGCTTACCAAGAAACACTGGGTGATCTACACAACCTCTTAGGCGATACAAATGTAGTCAGCGTAGGACTAAAAAATGGTAATATCCAATACCTCAGAGAACTCGCAGGCGACACTATTGCTGATGTACTATCCTATGTTGAGTATGATACTAAAAACCTCGTAGAACGCTTCCGCCAGCTAGCTGAACGCTCAGTAGAAGAAGGCAAAATAACACCCTCCCAACGGAGAGAAATCATGGACTCCTTCCGTGAAAGCATCGATGGCTACACCTATTTCGAATCACCTAATAACTAAAATTAACAGAATCTAACTAATCTATGAAAACAACACTTATCATCGGAGCTGGTGGAGTAGGTCGCGTAGTTACTCATAAATGCGCTCAGCTTCCAGAAACTTTTGGGAAAATCATCCTCGCATCCCGCACCAAATCCAAGTGCGATGCCATCGCAAACGAGATCGACTACCCTATAGAAACTGCATCTATAGATGCAGATAATGTGGCTGAAACAGTCGCACTAATGCAGCGTATCAAACCTGACATACTCATCAATGTAGCACTTCCATACCAAGACCTAACCCTCATGGAAGCCTGTCTCGAAGCTGGAGTAGACTACCTAGATACTGCAAATTACGAGCCTCTAGATGACCCTAAATTTTCATACGAGTATCAATGGCCTTACCATCAGAAATTCCTAGATGCAGGTCTAACAGCTCTACTAGGATCAGGCTTTGATCCCGGTGTGACTAACGTTTTCTGCGCATACGCTCAGAAACATTTCTTCGATGAAATACACACCGTAGATATTATAGATGCAAATGCTGGTGACCATGGATTACCATTTGCCACTAATTTTAACCCAGAAATCAATATCAGAGAAATCACCGCCAAAGGCCGCTACTGGAATGAAGGACAATGGGTAGAAACTGATCCGCTTGAGATACACCAGAGCTTTAATTTCCCTCATCCAGATGTAGGTGACAGAGACATCTACCTCCTCTACCACGAAGAAATGGAATCTCTCTGTAAAAATCTCAAAGGCATCAAACGTTTACGCTTCTGGATGACTTTCTCACAAAACTACATCAATCACCTAACAGTTCTACAAAATGTAGGAATGACATCCATTGAACCAATCAAAGTCAATAACACAGAAATTTCTCCACTCCAGTTCCTCCAGCACGTACTTCCAGACCCAGCTTCACTAGGGCCTCTCACCAAAGGAAAGACTTGTATTGGCTGTGTGATCGACGGAATAAAAGATGGCAAGCGTCTCCAAAAATACATTTATAATATCTGCGATCATCAAGAAGCCTATGCAGAGACTAATTCACAGGCCATTAGCTACACCACCGGAGTCCCAGCTATGATCGGAGCTAAAATGCTTCTAGATGGTCACTGGAAAAAACCAGGCGTCAACAATATGGAACAAAATGACCCTGATCCATTTATGGAAGCACTCAATCAATACGGCCTTCCTTGGCACGTTGTCGATGGCGCCCCCTATCTAGAGCAGCTCTTGAAACACAATCCGTGAAATCACTGAGGATGACTAATAAGGACATCATAAATATTTGTAACCGGCAGGAAGTCCCCACTCCCTGTCATTTGCTGCACCGTGGACTCCTAGAAGAAAACCTTTCCATCCTCAATGATGTGCAAAAGCGCAGTGGTGCTAACATTATCTTGGCTCTCAAAGGCTTTGCCACACATTCAACCTTTGATCAAATTTCCAAGACACTGAAAGGAACCACCGCAAGTTCACTCAATGAAGCCAAACTCGGAATAGAAGAGTTCGGTGGTGAAATTCATGTTTACTGTGTCGCCTACAAAGATCAAGAAATGCAATGGTTAGCAAACCGCGCACATCATATTACCTTTAACAGCCTCACTCAGTGGCAGCAGTTTAAAAACATCTCTCATACTGCCTCATTCGGACTGCGTATCAACCCTGAGTATTCAGAAGTAGAAACCACTATCTATAACCCCTGCCGCGTCGGAACTCGTTTTGGAATCACCGCTGATAACTTAGAAAATGTGAATCTAACAGGAATCGAAGGACTTCATTTCCACAGCATGTGTGAGCAGGGTGCGGACACTCTCGCTAGAACACTAGATCACGTTGAGAAAAAATTTGGCAAATACCTACACCAAATGAAATGGCTCAATATGGGGGGCGGCCATCACATCACCAGACACAATTATGATACTGATCTGTTAGTGCAGCTCATAAAACACATGCGTGAAACATATGATCTAACTGTTTACCTAGAACCAGGAGAAGCAGTAGCTCTCAACACAGGATTTCTCGTAAGCACAGTCTTGGATCGTTTTAATAGCGGAAATCATGAAATCGCCATCCTTGACACTTCTGCCTCCGCTCACATGCCAGATGTCCTAGAGATGCCTTACCGTCCAGAAATTATCGGTGCAGATAAACCACAACTCAAGAAGCACACTATCACTCTAGGTGGACTCACCTGCTTAGCTGGAGACATCATTGGTGACTATTCATTTGATCAAGATCTACAGATAGGCGACAGACTTATTTTTACTGACATGGCACATTACTCCATGGTCAAGAATACCACATTTAATGGAATCCCTCTGCCATCAATCGTGAACTACGAGCCTCTAACAGATCAAATCCAACACGTAAAAGATTTCGCTTACGCCTCATACCGTGATCGCCTTTCTTAACCACAAGCCATGAAAACATTTCTATCATCAGAATTCCCTCAGTCCTCAGCAGAAGACGCACACTTCCACATCATCCCAGTACCCATGGAACAAACTGTTTCCTACGGTGGAGGCACCAGCAATGGCCCTGCAGAAATTCTAGAAGCATCATACCAGTTAGAAGCATTTGATGGCAAGTCCTACCCCGGTGAACAGGGCATCCACACCACTCCCGCAGTTGACTGCTCAGGTAATGCCCTTCAGTGCCTAGAAAACATCAAAAAAGCATGCCTACCAGTCTTCCATTCTGGAAAAATTCCTATTCTCCTTGGTGGTGAACATTCTCTAACATTAGCTCCCATTCAAGCTCTCCATTCCATCCGTGAAGACTTCGGCGTTGTGCAGATAGACGCTCATGCCGACCTCCGTAACAGCTACGAAGACAGTCCACACAGCCATGCCTGTGTGATGCGTCGTATCCATGAACTAGGTATCCCCATCTTCCAGATCGGTGTCAGAAATCTCTGCAAAGAAGAGATCGACTACCGCGCTGAACATAACATCTCCTTCATCGATGCCAGAGAAATATATGAAAATGGAATCCCTACCAATATACTCCCTGATGATTTCCCTAAAAACATCTATCTCACCTTCGATGTCGATGGACTAGACGCATCACTCATGCCAGCCACAGGAACTCCTGAGCCAGGAGGTCTCTTCTGGTGGCAAGCTCTCGAAGCCTGTGAAAATGTGACGAAAGGAAGAACCATTTTAGGAATGGATATCGTAGAGCTTGCCCCTCAGCCACAGTTCCACGCAGCATCCTACACAGCCGCAAAGCTAACCTACGCGCTCATAGGCATGGTAAAATAAATATACTGAAATCACCACAGACTGCTGATTCGCTAACCATAAATCGCTCAATGAAAAAATCGACCGCTATTTTTTCGAGCGTAAAATGATAGGAAAAAACGAGTTTCTCTACCGTGCGATTAAGGAGTATTCACTAAAACAAGGGATTAAATGGCCAAAGAAGTAATCTCACATCAGATACATGTGAGATTACGTGAATTTATGTGAGATTTTGATTGATGAGCTTTCCCTCAGCATCAATCGTGTAAACGCTAGGTAAATATCCTTCATCAACTCGGAGAGCAGAAAGTATCACTTCGGCTTCTTCCTTGGTCGAAATATAGCCACGGAATAACTTCTCGTCCTGATGCTCAAGCTCGACTCCATGCTTTTCAAAGAAAATATCGATCCCCATAGAATCTACTGATCCATACCAGATATTAACAAAATTATGGTCTCTAGCCATGTAGACATTCATTCTCAAAAAATCATGGGTTCCATCAGCTCCGGCATGATTCTTAAGTTCATAATGCTCCACTCCCTGAGGGTTGATATCGGGAAGTAAGACGAAGTCTTAGTCTAACGGGGCAAATCATTCATTCATAATAGGCTTGAAAGGTTAATGGCTTCTATTCCCTCATCGAGAAAATACGATTTATTCCCAGTATGGACAACTTTTAGTTCATCGAGTTTGAGAATTTCACATGCAGTTCTCATAGACTTTGTCACCTTAGGAGCTCCTGTAAGCTTGCACTCTAATCCGATCCGTTTTCCGTCCTTAAAAATGAGTAAATCAAGTTCTGCATCACTTTGCGTTGACCAAAAATACACTTCATCGGGCTGATAGAACTTAATCGCTTGTTCTATCACAAATCCTTCCCAGCTTGCTCCCACTTTGGGATGCCCCATAAGATCATGATGAGTTTTAATCCCCAACTGATGATGGAGTAGCCCCGTATCCCTATAATAAATCTTAGGTGTCTTTATCTGACGCTTTTTAATATTCTCGAACCAAGGCTGAAGCTGTCGCAGCATAAACGCACCAGAGAGAATATCGAGATAACGCTTCACTGTCGGGCTGCTCATTTCTAGAGATCGTGAAAGCTCAGAAGCATTTATATTTTGACCATGGTAGTGTGCTACCATTTTCCACAGCCTACCCATTGCTTCAGACGGGATTTGAAAACCTAGCTGACCTAAATCACGCTCAACAAAATCTCTTGTGAAGTTCTTTCTCCAAAATAAGCTCTGTTCATCTGAATCAGAAAGAAAAGACAAAGGATACCCCCCTCGTGTCCATAATTGATCTAGGTGTTTTTCACCTAATTCTGATAATGAAAAACCATCCATTTCAATGGTAGCAATTCTTCCTGCCAAAGTCTCAGATGACTGTCTTAATAACTCAGGTGAAGCACTGCCCAATATCAAGAATTGAGCCTTATTATCAGGTCGATCAATTTGAACCCGTAGAGAAGGGAAGAGATCTGGTCGTCTCTGCACCTCATCAATAACCACAAGTCCTTCTAATTTGCTCAAGGCAAAAGATGGATTCGATAAGCGAGCAAGGTCAGCATCATCCTCAAGATCAAAATAATTTGAAGAATCAAAAGCCACAAATTCTCTAGCCAAAGTTGTTTTCCCACATTGACGAGGCCCCACGAGTGCCACGGCACGGCTCCAATCGAGAGCTTGCTGCACCTGATTCTTAGCGGATTTACGTGTAATCATCATTTATTTTCACCACGATTACCCACTTGCAAAAAAAATGCAAATTTAAAGTCGCATTTTAAATTTGCACGAACCACGAGATAGGGAAGTAACTCTGAGATTTTAAAATATTTTCACACAATCTATCTTACACCACTCTGCATAAAAAAGAAGACAATTTTAACTGTTTGTGATAGATGTCTTTCATGGGAAGAATTGCGGTAAATATGACGATTCAATGTCTGATTTCTTTATTAAAAAAAGTGGTGATAAGATTGCCTCTTCGCGTTTGCTATCTTTAGTTAAAACCCACTCCCTACCATTAAAAAAAGTGTCTAAAGCTTCGAGTATTGAACTTTTACCTACCCCATGCTCTACACCATCATCGAGAACTGCAAACGCCATGGCCTCAACCCCGAATCCTACCTGAAACAAGTCCTGACGCACTTGCCTGCAAACCCGACCCAAGCTGAAGCCGCCAGCCTAACACCCAGAGCTATCGCCAAAACCCAAAAACGGCACCCAAAAGCATCCAGTCAATGAGGAGAAATATGTGACGCTTACGATAGTAACTAACGATTTTTCACCTAGTAAACTTCTCAAATGGAGATTCTCAACGTTCAGTCGATCAATTTCAGCATGTAGCTTCTGCATTAGAGATTCTGAGTCTTCATTCATTATTA
>CALGZA010000100.1 GCA_937934595.1 uncultured Verrucomicrobiales bacterium
CTAATACCATTTGAACGGTTAGAATGGATTGATAGCACAACAAGATAGCAAGAGTAGCAAGGCAAGAGGAAAGCGTATAGTGCACTATACAACTGACGAATAACGAAGCTAATCTTGATATATTGTTGTGCACTTCAAAAAATCAGCTCTGCTGCTGTTCCCAAATGTATTAAAACTACTATCAAACCAGAATAACTGTGAAAATGGTATAAGACACTAGTGGGAAAAGTCCCCCTTAAAACAGCTTCTAAATCAGTCATATTAAGCTCATAATTATGTTTTTAAAGCTTAGGCTTGCAAGGCTTGCAAAGAGGGCTAAAAGAGCATGAAGAACGCAAGAAAACCGTTGACGGCATCCTCAGAAAATTTCCATGCATTCGGCATAGAATAAAATCTATCCCCCTACCTCTCCTCAAGATAAGCAAACACATAATCCCTATGCGCATGCTCCCTTAACCTTTCCTTAAGAGACTGTATATCAGCAAGAAGAACATCATCCCCCACCTTCTCATGTAGCATCTTCTCACTCATCCGCTCAGCACGCTGCGCACGTACATCACTCTGCCATGGCTTCGTGAAAACTAAATGAATCTCATCATGAAAATTCCTCTCCCTAAGCGCATCCCACTCCCCAGAATCCAGCCAAACACCGCCAGTTCTAGACCTATCAATATAAAACTTAAAACCATGCCCCACCCTACAACGAATCATAATACTACCCGTCTCAGGACACAACTTCGCCTTCGTATCATCCTCTAACAAACAACTACCCTGTCCTAAATCAGGCAAATGCTCCAAACGCTCAGGCCGCATCTTTAACCAGTCCCAATAACTCTGCAACGTAATATAAACCCCACCACTCTCAGGACAAGAATACGCAACCAGCCCCTCATCTAAAGTAGTCTCCTCAAGTAACGGCCTGCGCCCCACCGGACTCTTCATTTCTATATCCTTCATGACTTCTTCTCCCCATACTGTTCAAATAACTCCACCAGCCACTCCCTCTTTAGCGGCTTAGAAAGCAAAGTCACCCTCCCGTTCGGCAACAACTTATTCACCACCTTAACCTCTTCCACATCCATAGAGTCTACTAAGCCCGCCACAGGCAAGGTATAATGCGACTCATTAAACAATAATTTATGATACAACTTATCACCATCCATATCAGGCAACTTAAGATCTAACACAACCAGTGAAAAATCATACTCAGAAGCAGCAGACATAGCCTCCCCCCCAGTCGTCGAAGTCACATAGTGAAAATTCCCCTCCTCAAGAACACTCACCATCTCAGAGAGTAAACTCGGGTCATCATTTATAATCAATATCGGTTTCATGGCCATGATCATATTCACTGCATTAAACCCCGTCACTTATAAAATCCACTATTATTTATAAACTCACCCATACCAAACACCACCGCAACTTAAAACATATTCACCAAATTTTCACACAGACTTAATCATAAATTCACACAGCCTATATACCGTCTAGTTATGGAATACATAAACTTAAACCACTGGCTAGAACACTTTGAAAACAACCAAACCAACCGCTCAGAACCACTATGGAACGCACCCACTAAACTCACCAACAAACAAATCAAATCACTACTACCCTCACTCGCACAGTTCGAGCTAGGCGACGGCGGAGGCCCCTGCTACCTTACAGCATGGAATAAAGAAAAATTCCTATCCCAGCCAAACGCCAGAAAATTAGTCGACCTCTGGTTCAAAGAAGAAGCCGAACACTCCAGACTACTCGGTGACTGCGTCACTCGCTTCAAAGGCAAAAAAATAAAATCCCACTGGAGCTTCTCCATCTTCTGCACACTCCGTAAATACTTGGGAATAAATTTCGAATTACGCACCCTCATTCTCACCGAAATAGTCAGCAACGTCTACTACCAAATGATGCTGAAACACACTGCAGAAAAAGACATAGCCATCACTCAAATGTGCCGACTCATCATTCGTGATGAAACAGGACACATCACATTCCACAAAGAAAGAATGGCAAAATCAGGAAAAAAATTCGGTCCCATCTGGTCATCCATATTTCATATCATGGGAATAGCCGCTGCAACCATGCTCTGGATAAATCACGGAAAAGCCATCCGTGCTCTCGGCGGTAAAAACACAGAATTCTTCCAAGAAATCAACACCGCCATTAACTTCTTCATCAGATCTCTACGCAGAAAATCCCCAATAAATAAAACAACCAATAACACCGTCAACCAAACATCAAAAGCCTAACTAATGCCTCGCTCACTTGATATCTTAATCGCCCTCATAGCCCTCACAGTATTAATACCACTGCTAATCATCATTCCCATTCTAATCACTATAGATGACCATGGCCCCGTATTCTTCTCACAGGTCAGACTCGGAAAAAATAAACAACCATTCAAAGTCTGGAAATTCAGAACCATGAAAAACCAAAATATAACCAGAGTCGGTAAATGGCTCCGCCCCACCGCAATAGATGAATTCCTCCAGTTCCTACACATCCTTCAAGGACACATGACTCTTGTTGGCCCTCGCCCACTCACCAAATACGATATTTCAAGACTCGCATGGAATGGCCCCCATCACGAAAAACGCTGGAACACCAAACCCGGAATCACAGGAATCGCACAGATCTACGGCGGAACAAGCGCAAACCACTCATGGCAACTCGAACAATTCTACATCAAAAACAAATCATTCTCACTAGACATCAAAATAATCATACTCTCTGCACTCATACCCATCTTCGGAAAACATAGAATCAAAACAGCATTCCCACTCAAAAAATCAAAAATAATAGATGCATCAGCACACCAATAATTGTATAATCTCCAACAACTACCATATCATCATGAAAGTATTACTCATATATTCATTATTACTCTGCACAATAGTATCAACCGCTCAAGCCGATATCCTAAAAGGCCTAAAAGACAAAGGATGGTCTAGCTATTACGCCGGATTCAGAGGCTCAGGAATAGAAATCGCAGTCGACGCCAAAGGACATATCAAATTCTACTTCACCCCTAAAAGAAAAATCAGAATCAATAGAGTCTGGCCCATAGATACCCACATACGTGTCGAAAGAAGAGCTAAAGGATCCAAAAAATGGGTCAAAAAGAAAACCAAATCCGACGGATTCTTATCACCAAAAACAGTTAAAATAGATCAGGAAAAAATTGAATACCACGCCACAGCAACAGGTGACGTCCAGTTCAAAATAAACCTAGAATTCGACAAAGCAGGCGTAAACATACTAGCAAAAATGATCGGCAAACCAAAAGACGCAGATAAGGCAGATTACAGACTCATACTAGAAAGCAAAATGCCCACACTCATGCAGAGCTCCACCAAATACGACGAAAAACAACTCAAATCAAAAACCAGAGGAGACGAAGTCAAAATAGAATTCAAAAAATCAAAAGACCAAAGATTCCCACTCTATAAAGTAACAGACACAAATAAAATAAACGCAGCAAACCCAAAAAAAATCACCATAAAAGCAGATAAAATCGGCAGAAAAAAATTCTCCTGGGAATTACTAGACCCAAAAGAATCAACCGCACTCCAAATCAAACTTAAATCTAACAAAAAAAGACTCCTAACAGGTTTTAATATCAACTTAACACTAGCCGATGCCCAAGGAAACCAATACGCAAAAGGTATCCGTATAGAATACAGATAACAACCAGTAGAAAAAACAACCTACTTACAAGCCCTCTCTCTAGTATAACGTAAAACCTTCATCAAAACAGCCTGACTCACCAGTTGCTTAAACAAAACCCGCCCATTAGGATAAAATCTCTTCTCAGCAAAAGTCTTCACCTCCCC
Source organism: uncultured Verrucomicrobiales bacterium (assembly GCA_937934595.1). GTDB lineage: Bacteria > Verrucomicrobiota > Verrucomicrobiia > Verrucomicrobiales > Akkermansiaceae > Rubritalea. Next base: position 3,837 of record CALGZA010000100.1, read on the forward strand.
ATCCTCCCTAACAGACATACCTAACCAAACCAAACCAACAGGCTTATCAGCAGAGCCCCCACCAGGACCAGCCACACCAGTGACTGAAACAGCTATATCCACTCCAGATCGCTCTAAGGCCCCTCTTGCCATCTCACGAGCCACCTCCTCACTAACAGCTCCATATCGCCCCAAGCTATCCTCAGCCACCCCTAACATCACAACTTTAGCATCATCAGCATAAGTAACATACCCATGAGTAAAAACCTTCGATGAACCAGAAACATCGGTAATCCTACTAGCTATCATCCCCCCAGTACAGCTCTCAGCACTTGCCAACGTCAGCCCACCAAACTCCAGCGCCTCTACTACAGTCTGCTCTAAAGACCGCCCATCAGCATTGATAAATGCCTCTGGATAAGCATCCACAGCCATAGCACCACCTCGCTCCCTTTTCTCCTCAGAACCTATCAACCGTAAATCCAACTCGCCAGGACGCGCACAGTAACCAACCTCCAAACCACCTATTCCGTGCAACGCCGTATCCAACTCATCCTGAAACCTACTCTCACCAACCCCAGAAAATTTCAACATCTTTACCCCATCACCCTCAGGAACATCAGTCAGAGCCTTCAACCTCGGCGCTACCTCCGCATCATACATCGCATGCATCTCATGAGGCGGACCAGGTAACAGAAATATAGCACAAGAAGAACTCCCCAACCTTGGCGGAACATAAACCCCAGGCGCACTACCATGAGGATTCGGTAACACATCAGCACCCACTGGGTTCAATGCCTGCTTCATATTAGAAGGCGTCATATCCTTACCCAGCCTATCAAAAAAACCTACTACACAACGTAACGCATGCTCATCCTCTATCAGCTCCACACCCAGAACCTCAGCTACAGCCTCTCGGGTCACATCATCACTAGTTGGCCCCAAGCCACCAGTCACTATTACAGCATCACTCGTCTTCAAACTCTCATCAAGAGCATCACGTATAGCATCACCATCCGGCACCACCGTCAAACGCTGAACCCTCAAACCCAGATTCATCAACTGCTGCCCCAACCACGCCCCATGCGTATTCAACGTACTCCCTAAAAGTAATTCAGAGCCAGTATTAATAACTTCTATTCTCATCCCAAAATAACTCTATGTCTTCTGCATCCTATGCGCCACCTCCTTAGAAGTATCCACCTCAGCTTTCAGCATACCCATAAGATTAAACACTCCAAAAAATGTCCTGTTTAAATACAAAGCATCAGCCTTCCCTCGTGCAGAATTAATTGCCTGTAGTTCAGCATCATTCCGCGTCTTCTCACCAAACGCAGCCAGCTCCTCAAAAAAACTCTCGTCTCCAAAATTAAAGACCCCAGCTAAATACGGCTTATTTAAAAGGGATATAGACTCCTGAAATATATCTAACAACTTCTCTACAGTAGGGCCATCATCTTCTTCTAACAATAAGCTAACATCATAAAGCGCCGGCTTAAGCTTCTCCCTATCCTGAAATACAGCAGGCTCCATCAACCTAAAATAGCCTTCATAAAAATCATCCTCTACCTCCTTCACACAGCCAAAATCAAGCACCCATAACTCACCATCCTTGACTATAAAATTACCAGGGTGCGGATCCGCATGAAACACCCGTAACTTATGAATCTGGTGTGCATAAAAATCCCACAGTGCTTGCGCTATCTTATTCTTCTCCTCTTGTGGTGCATCACTCTTTGCATACACATCCAGCTGCTCCCCATCTACCCACTCCATAGTAAGTATCTTAGCACTAGAATATTCCGGAAAATACTTCGGAAAACGCACCATCTCTATGCCACCAGACTGTTCAGCCAGATCCACTGACCTCTCTAACTCTAACCTATAATTAGTCTCCTCTAACAGCTTAGACTCAACCTCCTGCATATAAGGATCTATCGCTTCAGCTTTAAGCTGAAATAACCTCATCGCTATCGGTTTAACTATCGCCAAATCACTATGCAAACTATCCGCCACACCTGGATACTGCACTTTCACCGCATAGATCTTACCATCCTTAGTAGCCTTGTGAACCTGCCCTATAGATGCCCCAGCTGCAGCCTTGTTTGTGAACGTATCAAATACCTCAGTCGGCGACTCACCCACCTCTCGCTGAAATGTCTTCACCACTAGAGGATATGACAACGGCGGCGCAGAATACTGCGCCTTAGAAAACTCATCAGAATACTGCTCAGGTATCAAGTTCTTATCCATGCTCAATATCTGAGCTAACTTCAAAGGCCCACCCTTCAGCTTACTGAAAGTCTTGTAGGTATCCGCAGCAGTTCTCTCATGAAACTTATCCTTCTCATCCTTTCCCGTGAGCACCTTGGTCCCTTTATACCTCAAGTAATTCACCCCCACCTTCATCCCAGCTCCTGCCAGTGATGCAGCTCTCCCTAACTTATGCTTCGGTATCGACGTTTGCTCTTTCATAATTCTATTCTGGTATAAATTTACTGATCATCTTACTCAACCCACGGAACCTATCATCCTTACCAGCCAGAAATCTGACAAAATCAAACCCAGACTCCAAAACTCCATTAGCTGCCGCCATCGTGGCAAACTGACTGCTCTTCTCAATGAAAGCATCAGTATCCTGAAATGAATCACTGCTATCCTTTATATAAAAATGAATGATCGCCATAAAATGCATGAACATTAAATCATCATATCGTTCCATCAACTTCTTCCTATCCGCATACACACCCCCTCTCACTCCCTCACTCACTATCACACTCGCATACTCCTTAAACCGATGCCTCATTCCCTTTAAAATATGTGGCGCCTTCATTGATGGCTTAGGAAAATAACCCACAAATCGTGACCTACTACCCTGAATATGGGTGATATATGTGTAGTAAAATGCCAACAACTTCTGGTCAGCCGGATACCCAGCATAATCATCATCTGACTCTAGCACACGAATAGTCTCATTTACCGTAGCCTCCCAGTAACCAGACTCTATGGCATCTAAGCTAGCGAAGCTGTGATAAAAATCAGCCTCCTCGCCACCTTGAGAATCCATAAACGCATAAACACTCTTAGGCCTTTCGCCTTCCAACAGAAGGTGCTTCCAATAAGCCTCTTGTAGATCAGTCTTTGATTGCTCGGACATGTCATACCATTAGACTAACTCCTAACGACTGTCAAGATCGTATTTTCAGAAAATTCTGAAAATAACCGCATCCTTACTCTATCTCTTCTTCTGCCGCGCCACCTTTACCTGATACCTAGACTCCCATTCCATATTCAAATCCTTATTACTTAATCCCTTCCTCCGCCCTACAAAAACTAACCCATTATGATCACAATCTAAAACCAAGTGACTAACATCCATACTCCAAGCTACCTTCTTATCGTAAACCACCTTCCCCTCAGCATCCTTAAGATGAACAGAAGCCTTTTTTCCCTCAAAAAAAACAACCTTACCCTTACAACTTACATTCTTTCTAGCACCCTTTATCCCAAACTCTGAGACAGTCACGCTAAAATAATACGGCACTCCAAAATCTACAATATCTCTTGCAAAATTACCCCTAACCAACCTCTCCATTCGCCCTATATCCTCTTCAAGTAGCTTAATCTGCTCAGATATAACCTTCTTAGCTCCAGATCCAGCGCGCCCCTCAAGACGCCTCAACCCACGTAATACCTCCTTCTGCTTTATAATCAATTTATCCCTTACTAACTTCACCTCCCGCTTCTCATATGCTATTACCTTACTAACTAGGCGCTTAGACGCCTTATAGATTCTCTGCGCACTAAGACACTGAAAACTACCCACCAGAACAATACATGCAAAAATATATAATTTCATAACATTTAATTTTCTTAACGCACTATACCATCCATAACCTTATGCTTCAGTTCTCCACCCCACCTTATCGTTATCCCCACCTTATCTGAATTCGGTTGACCAGATATAATAATATCACCCAGCACAGATTTACTCTCCACCACTATATGATCACCACGGTCCTTCCATTTCAAAAATCTACTCTCACGCTTGCCTCGGTAATCATAAATTAGCCTCAACTTATTACCAGGTATAAACATAATAGTCCCCTTAATGAGAGAATCTTTCGCAAAAGCATAGTGCACCCTATATTTAAAATGTTCATTTTCCTGCACTCCTCCCCCAGAAGATCCATGAGATCGTATCTTTAATGACCTCGTCTGAGAAACCCACTTTCGTAGTCTATTGTCCCGCCTCCTAAGCTGGAGCCCACCAGGATCCTTTATAGCCTTACCATCATTATTCTTGAACTCTTCAGACATCAAACCCATTAGCTCATTACGCGCATTTTTGTTCTTCTTCTGTATTTTCCTATACGTCTTAGACTTCATCGTCATCTCATAGTCCCTAAGACCTAGCAAAACCTCCTCCATCTTCTTAATCAACCGCTTATCATCCTCAGCAGCTGAACTAGCCCCCCCCATAAACACAAGCATCAGCAAAACCATGCTAACCCTAAACGTTATCACTCTACAAAATTCGAACATAGCTAAACACTAGAACGTTTTTAATACTTTTTCAAGTCAGTTTTTGCTTTGCGAACTAGCAAAACATAGCTTTCATATCATCCACATATATCATGTCTGAAAATAACCCATCATTCCAGCCCACTCGTTGGACTCTCGTCCAAAAAGTCAAAGGAGATAAAACTGAAGCATCACGCGCACTCAATGAACTATGCTCTCTCTACTGGAGACCCCTCTACGCATACGCCAGAAGCTTCGGCAGATCCATGGAAGACTCAGAAGACGCCGTCCAAGGCTTCATGGCCAAAGGAATAGAAAAAGCCCTCTTCGCCGCCGCATCAAAAGAAAAAGGCAAAATGCGAACATTCCTACTCACCTCATTCAAACGCTACCTCAGAGACGAACACGCCAAACAAATCACCATCAAACGTGGATCAGGTAAAGTCGAGGTCACCGACATCGCCGCTGAAGAAGAACGCTGGGGTGACTCCAGAGCCATAGACCCTACCATTAGCTTCGACAAACGTTGGGCACTCATAGTAGTCGAAGCAGCCGGCAAACAACTCAAACAAAAATACACCGATGAAGGAAAAACCAAAATCTACGAGGCCCTTCTCCCCAGCCTCAGCGGTGAACTCGAAAACAGCTACCAAACCATCGCTGATAATCTAGATATCTCCCTCTCAGCCGTCAAAGTCGGAGTCCATAGAATGAGAAAAAGATACGGCGAAATGCTCAGAGCAGAAATCATAGAAACCATCACCGAAAACGAAGACCCAGATGACGAGCTACGCTACCTCATAGCCATACTCTCAGACTAAATCCTAACACCCCACCCACGTCATGTTCTCTAAAAACGCCTCAAATAGTGCCGAAAAAGCAAAACGAATGCTTGCTTGGGCTCTCACAGAATCTCTCGAGGCACCCCGTGACAATGAAACCATAGTACTACCCGGATACACAATCAAAGAAACACTAGGAAAAGGCGGAATGGGAACCGTCTACAGAGCCATTCATAACGAGCTAAACCGCACCGTAGCTCTCAAAATATTCTCCCCTAAAGCCAAAGACAGAGACCTATTCATCGAACGACTAAAACGCGAGGGCAAACTCATGGCACAGCTAAAACACCCAAACGTTCTAGCCATTCATGACGCCGCCGTCATGGAAGACGGTACACCATACCTAGTACTAGAATACATTAACGGCGAAGACCTACAACAAAGACTAAAAGAACAATTCACCCTAAACCACCGAACAGCCGTAAGAATCGCTATCAAAATCTGTGACGCACTATCAGCAGTGCATAATTTAGGAATCATCCACCGAGACATCAAACCAGCAAACGTCCTACTAGACGCTAATGGCTCAGTCAAAGTAAGCGACTTCGGAATCTCCAAAGACCTCCGAACCACAGAACAACACACCTCACTCACCATGACAGGCACCACAGTCGGCACCGCTGACTACATGTCACCTGAGCAAACCAGAAATGAAGAGCTCTCTCCCAGATCAGACCTCTACAGCGTTGGCGTACTCCTCTACGAAATGCTCATGGGCGTTACCCCAAGAGGTAACTTCCAATCACTCCGTAAAGCACGTATCCCAAAAAAACTAGAACAAATCATCATGCGCTGTCTCCAACAAGACAAAAACAAGCGCCCAGCATCAGCAGAAACCCTAGCTCAGTCACTCAGAAAAACCTACCACCTTCTCACCACCAGAAAACGCAGCAGTAACAACCCCATTATAATAGGTGGAATAGCCACCACTTTCGCCATAGGCGCCATCGCTCTCGTCGCATACGTCTCCACACATAAACCCCCTCCTCATCAAGTAAAAATCAACAAAAAACCCGGTTGGCAACTCAGCGGAAAGATCAACCAATGGTCACCCCTCACCTCCAACAAACCATATTCATCCACTGGAGGATGGTGGTCAGATTCCGAAAATATTTACACAGAAAGAGAACAAACCATACAAGCAACTCGCTTCTTCAACTTCTCTGCTGGTTACAACTACAAGTTCTCTACAGATTTCACAAGAATCCACGGAGAAGGAAACATGTGCCTCTTCTTACCCACAGTAAAAGGCCTAGTCATCTTCGAGCTAGACACCACATATGCTCACCTAACTGGATTCCACTCCATTAACGGAGAAACACTTACTCAACAAAAAAACGCCAAACCCATGGCCATCAAAACCGGCAAATCCTATCAAATAGAAATCTCAGTCACCACATCAGAAATCTCAGCCACCATCAACAACAAAGCCTTCTCCAAAATAACACTTCTAAACAACTCTCTCAGCATCCCTCCAAAATGGGATAATAACCCTCCATTCCGCTTAGGAATCGGCACCAATAGCCAATCCGCATTCAAAAATACCAAAGTCATGCGCACTAAATAAACCATGCAGAATGACGATTTCTTTCATACTCACCGCGTCAGTAATCTATTAGCAGACATCTTCGATGACCTCCCCGGTTTCATCTACTTCGTCAAAGACACAGACCAACGCTACGTAGCATTCAATAAACGATTACTCGATATATTCGACGTCCAAAACGGCGCAGACATCATGGGCAAAAGAGACGAGCACTTCATGCCCCCAAACCTCTTTAAAGAAATCTTAAAAGACGATATCCTAGTCCTCAAAACAGGCAAATCCATCATCAACCGCGTAGAACTTGTCCCCAGCGGAAACGGATTTGTAGACTGGTCCACCACCACCAAAAAACCACTCCTAGACCACTCCGGAAAAGTCTGCGGTATCGTTGGAGTCACACGCCCATTCAGCCAAGGAACCACCTCACTCATGAAAAATAAAGAACTAGGTGACTCCCTTAAAACCATCCACGCCTCATTCCGTGAAAACCTACCCATCACGGAACTCGCATCCAGCGCTAACCTCTCACTAAGCTCATTCCTACGCAAATTCAAAGCATGCTTCAACATGACCCCTAAACAATACATCCGTCACCTTCGCGTACAAGAAGCATGCCACAAAATAACTCAAACCACAAAAAGCTTCGCTGAAATCAGCTACGAATGCGGCTTCGCTGACCAAAGCCACTTCTCAAGAGAATTCTCCAGAATCATGAAAGAACCACCATCCTCATACCGCTCAAGATTCAGAATCCAATAATCAAAAAAATCACCAATTGACGATTTTATACATAAAATTGATAAATTAATGCAAGACCTCCCCACACACAATCACTACATTCCCAACAAATAACCAAACAATCTATGATCACTAAACGAATCTCAACAGAAACCATTCTCGCCAATCTCAAAAACAAAGTCGATAACCGCATACCCATCATGATCTCATCCGCAGGATCCGGTCTCGTCGCTAAACTACAAGAAGCCGCCGGCACCGACTGCATCAACACATTCTCAGGAGCTCGCCTCCGCGCTAACGGCATGGGAACCATGTCCATGATGTGGCCCATCCTAGACTCTAATAAACAAACCCTCAACTACACCCGTGAAGACATCATGCCAGCCCTCAACGGAAAAGCATTCGTCTGCGCATGCCTCAATGCCAATGACCCACTAAAAGACATGCACATGGTACTCCAAGAATGCAAAGACATGGGAGTCAACGCAGTCTCTAACATCGGCCCATCCATCTCATACGTCGATAAAGACTCAGAAATCTTCAAAGTCATGAGCTCCGCCGGCATCACACTCGATAACGAAATCGAAATGCTCAAATACGCCCGCGAAGAAATGAACATGGTCTCAGTCGGTCTAGGATTCACACTAGAAGACTCCATTCGTATCTGCGGAGAAGCCAAGCCCCACATCTTCTGCTTCCACGCCGGAACCACCCAAGGAGGTCTCAAAGGATACCAAGGTGGTATGACCCTTGAAGAAACAGCCGCCGTAACAGAAGAAGCATACGCCAAATGCCGTGAGGTCCACCCAGACGTCATCCTCGTAGCCCACGGTGCAGCTCTAGAAAAACCAGCAGACGCACAATACATACTAGACAACACTACCGGCCACGGATTCTGGACAGGATCATCCACCGAACGCCTCCCCATCGAAGTCGCAGTCTCTAAAGCAGCCAAAGACTTCGCTGACATCCGCTTCAGTTAAGACTAATGAGTTGTGACTGGTGTGTTCATAATATGAACCCTGATATCCAAAATCGTAGTTTTGATTTTGCTGGCAGAGTCACTAAGCTCTGCCAGGCAATAGAAAAAATTGGAAATATTCCTCAGACTTAAGCCCAGCAACATCTATTGGGGCTAATACAGAAGAGGCCCATGCAAGTCTGAACAAAGCAGATCTCACAGCAAAATGTATATAGCTTGTAAGGAAGCCAGAGAAGCTCATTATAGGATAAAACCTCTCATCAAAACAGAAGTTCTCCAAGAAAAATCAACTCACTCCACTGTTAGACGAATCAAATCAACTAATAGCAATACTCACAACCATAACAAAAAGCTCCCAAGCTAACTAATAATTCACCAGTCTACACTCACAACTCACTATTCTTATGAAAACCATCGCCATACTAGCAACGCTAGATACCAAGGCCGCAGAAGCAAACCTCATGCGGGATGAAATAGAATCCCTAGGCGGCAAGGCACTCATCATTGACATCGGCGTGGTAGGTGAGCCAGGAATTAAAGCAGATATCACCCGCGCAGAAGTCATCGCCAAAGGCGGTGGCTCCCTAGATGAATTACTCATCAAACCAAGCCGGGAAACCTCCGGCCCATTCGTCACCGAAGGAGCAAAAAACTCACTCATCGAACTCATCAGTAAAGGCAGCATTCACGGAGTCGTCACCCTCGGAGGAACACAAGGAACATCCACCTGCGCACCAGTCCTCCAAGCTCTCCCATACGGATTCCCTAAAGTAATGCTCTCCACAGCAGCCTCAGGGGATGTTGGCCCATTCGTCGGCATCAAGGACATCACCATGATGTTCGCCGTATCAGACATCCTCGGACTTAACGTCTTCTCACGTAAAATAATCGCCAATGCAGCAGCCGCTGCTTACGGCATGTCACTCGTCGAGCGCAGCATCACTCAGTCAGAAGCAAAAGGCGTCATCGGCATGACAAACCTCGGCGTACTCACAAAAGGCGCCATGCTCGCTATAGAACTCTTCGAGAATGCAGGCTATGAAGTCATCACATTCCACGCCATAGGCGCAGGTGGAGAAGCCATGGAACAAATGATGAAAGAAGGAATCATAACCGCCGTCTTCGACTACGCCATGGGAGAAATAGCAGACGCCACATTCAATGCACTCCGCGCATCAGGTCCAGAACGCCTCACCGTCGCAGGAAAGCTAGGACTACCACAAGTCATCTGCCCAGGTGGCTCCGAGCACCTCGGTATCCTCGTCCAAGAACCCAGTAAAATACCTGCAGGCTACGAAAACCATATGATAACATGGCACACACCCTACGTCTTCGTCCCCCGCCCAAATGCACAAGAACAAGACAAAATCGCCCAGAACATAGGACAACGCCTCCAACACTCCACCAAAGACACCGTATTCCTCATGCCTCTTAAAGGAGTCTCCAGTTACTCCGCAGAAGGCGGTGAACTCTATAACCCAGAACTAGATGCCGCCTACTGGGAGTCACTTCAAAAGGCACTACCAGACACCATCACAGTAGAAGCTCTAGAACACGCAGCAGAAGCCCCCGCATTCGTCAAACACGCTGTAAATACCCTGATTAACCTCATCGAGAAAAACTAACATGAACAAACAAGAACTCATTTCAAAACTCAAAACCGGCGTCCCACAGCTAAGCATCGGAACCCTAACCGGTAACATGATGAACCAAGGACAAGAAATAGCCATCCTCGAAAAATCTAACATAAACCTACTCCACCTTGACGTCATGGACGGCCAAGCATGGCCAAAAATCACCGTCGGCCCGTCATTCCTCGCAGGCATAGAAACCACTCTCATCAAAGACGTCCACCTCCTCATCAACCAGCCAGAAAACCAAATCGCTGACTTCCTCGCCGCAGGAGCTAACATCATCACCATTCACCCAGAGCATACAGAAAAATTCTCCCACGCTCTAGACCTCATAAACAAATCAGACGCACTCTGCAGCGTAGGAATCTACCCCAGCACCCCACTAGAAACTATATCAAACTACCTAGATAAAATAGACGTCGTCTTCCTCCTCGCCATCGGACCAGACACCGGCAAAGAAACATTCTTTGATAAAGTCGCTGAACGTATCACCAAACTAAGAAACTGGAAACCAGAACTCATCATCGCCATCGACGGAGCCGTCAAACATGACAACGTCGCAAAAATCGCAAAAATCAACCCAGACCTCATCGTCACCGGCAGCGCCATATTCAACGACAAAGACGCCGCAGAAAATATCAGCTCCATGAAATCCAAAATCGCTTCCGTCTGCAGCTACCAAGCATAACCTCTAAAAACACAAATATATGAACCAACTCAACACAGTCACCAATATCCTCAAACAAGCCACTACCGCAGCAGGAACAAATGCAGACACCATCACCATCGCTAAAGCGCGTAAAAATTTCCAACCAGAACTAGACGAATCTATTCCCCACCTCGGTAAAGTAGCCATCGTCACCGGAGCAGCAGGAGGAATCGGTAAAGCAACCGCCATCAGACTCCACCAAGACGGCGCTGTAGTCGTAGGCATGGACATCAACCCAGCCGTCATAGAAAACCTCTCAGGTGAAGGCATCAGCGGAGTAGTCTGTGACATCACAGACAACGAGAAATTCCAAGCCGCAGTCGATGCCGTAGCCGCAGAATTCGGAGGAATAGACATCATCGTAGCTAACGCAGGAATCTTCAAAGCAGGCGAATACATCGAAGAACTAGACAAAAGCTGGGACCTCCACCTCCTCATCAACCTCACCGCCACCCAGAGATTCCTCAAGTTCTCCATCCCCTACCTCAAGCTAGGGTTATCCCCCTCCATCATCATCATCGGCTCACGGAACTTCAGCGCTCCAGGACCCGGAGCCGCAGCATACTCCGTTACTAAAGCAGGTGTCACACAGCTCGCTAGAGTCGCAGCCCTCGAACTCGCCGCAGACGGAGTGCGCGTTAACACCATCCACCCAGACGCAGTATTCGACACAGAAATCTGGACCCCAGAAGTCCTCGCTAAATCTGCAAAACGATACGGAATCACTGTCGAAGAATACAAAACCAAAAACCTACTTCGCACAGAAATAAAATCCACTGACATAGCCCGCATGGTAAGCACCGTCGCAGGACCAGTATTCTGCGCCACCACTGGGGCTCAAGTCCCCGTTGACGGCGGTAACGACCGCGTCATCTAAAATCACGTAAAAGAGCTTTCCAAGCACCTACCAATTATCTATGTAAAGTCACATCAGCTTTACGAATACAAAACAAATACAATAAACAACAAACAAAACAACATTATGGCAGACTTAGACGACATCAGAGACGGAGACAACTTCGGACTCAACACACCAGCAGACACAAGCGCATTCTACCTCAAAGGTATGCGTAACGCTTCATGGGGAATCAAAAACCGCATGTCCCGTATCTTTAACAAAGAGTCAGGACGCACCGTCATGCTCGCATTCGACCACGGATTCCTAATGGGCCCAACATCCGGCCTCGAGCGTATCGACCTCAACATCGCACCTCTCGCAGAAGAAGCAGACTGCCTCATGGGCTGCCGTGGAATGATCCGTTCATCCATCCCAGCAGAAAACAGCAAGCCAATCTGCCTCAGAACAGACACAGGAACCACTATCCTAACAGACATGAACCACAACGTCCTCATCTCTGAAGAAGACGCCATCCGCCTCAACGTATCATGCATGGCTGCTATGCTCTCAGTCGGTGATGCAGACACAGAAGCCACCACCATAGCTAACTTCAGCCGCCTCGTAGACATCGGCCAGCGCTACGACATCCCAGTCATGGGAGTCACAGCAGTCGGTAAGGACATGGCACGTGACTCACGCTACTTCGGTCTCGCATCACGCGTATGCGCAGAAAACGGAGCTAGCATCGTAAAAACATACTACACAGAAGGATTTGAAAACGTTGTCGCTGCATGCCCAGTGCCTATCGTAATCGCAGGCGGCAAGAAGCTCCCTGAGCTAGAAGCCCTTGAACTCTGCTACAACGCTATCCAATGCGGTGCATCAGGTGTCGACATGGGACGTAATGTCTTCCAGTCAGAGAAACCACTCGCCATGATGAAAGCAGTTAAAGGAGTCGTCCACGACGGCCTCACCCCTGCAGAAGGCTTCCAGATGTACAACGACCTCTAAGACACCTTTTCTAAATCAAAGATTCACCAAGGAGGCTCACACGCAGTGAGCCTCCTTTTTTATAAAACACATCACGCCTATTCAGCATAATAAAATGAAGATCCTTCACACCGCCGACTGGCACATCGGAAAAAAACTCTACGGCAATCAAAGATTCACCGAGCACAAAGCCTTCCTAAACTGGCTCACAGAATACCTAGAAAACGAACGCATAAACGGCCTCATTGTAGCTGGAGACATCTTCGATACAGCCAACCCCAGCGAACAATCCAGAACCCTCTACACCCAGTTCCTCGCTCGCGCATGCAAAATCTGTGACTGGATCATCATCACAGCTGGTAACCACGACTCACCATCAGTACTTAACGGACCAAAAGAACTCTTCTCACTTCTAAACATCCACGTAGTAGGCAAAAAAAACAATTCCCCAGAAGACGAAATCATCGAAATAAAAGACAATAAAGGAAAAACAAAAGCCTACATCGCAGCCGTCCCATACCTCAGAGACCGTGACCTCCGCCAGTCAGTCGCCGGAGAAACTGAAAAAGATAAAGAACAAAAACTACGCGCAGGAATAAAAGCACATTACGACAACCTAGCTGACATCATCATTAAAAAACAAAACTCCTCAAAAATCCCAACCATCGCAGTAGGCCACCTCTACGCAGCTGGCTGTAGCCCAGAAAACGAAGGAGACGGAGTCAGAGACCTATACGTTGGAGGACTAGGCCACGTCTCAGCTCAAACCTTCTCTCACACATATGACTACGTCGCCTTAGGTCACATCCACGTCCCCCAGCGCGTCAACAAGCAAAACCACATCAGATACTCAGGATCACCCATCCCCATGGGCTACGGTGAAGCCAATCAACAAAAAATCCTCATCCAGTTAGAATACACAGAAGACCTATCATTAAACATCCAAGAAATAAAAATCCCCACATTCCAAGAACTAATTCGCATCAAAGGAGACCTAGAAAACATCAAACAACAAATCAAACAGCTAATCACATCCAAAAGCAATGCTTGGCTTGAGATCATCTACACAGGCCAAAAACACCAAGGAAACCTAAGATCAGACATTCTGAACACAGTAGAAGACTCAAACATCGAAATACTCAAAATCGCAAACCATACCATCAAACAGCGCTCACTCAATCAGACAGACCCTCAAGAAGAATTAAAACAGCTCACACCCATCGAGGTCTTCAAGCGCTGCCTTACAGATCATGAAGTAGCAGAAGACGAGCAGCCAGCCCTAACAGCAGCCTATCAACAAATCACAGACCTCATAGAAAAGGAGGAAATTAGATAAATGAAAATCCTTACCCTTAGATTTAGTAACCTCAATTCACTCTACGGAAAATCCATCATTGATTTCACCAACAATCAAATCCAAGATTCAGGATTATTCGCCATCACAGGCCCCACCGGCGGCGGAAAATCCACCATACTAGACGCCATATGCCTCGCTCTCTATGGCAAAACACCACGCCTAGACACCATCACAACTAGCTCTAATGAAATAATGTCCAGACTCAAGGGACAGTGCTTCGCCGAACTAGAATATGAAATAAACAACACTAAATACCTATCCAGATGGCAGCAGTCGCGTGCCAGAGGTAAAGCCGACCAAAAACTCCAGCCCGTCAGCCGCGAGATCTCATGCTGGAATGAACATGACCAAAAATACGACATAAAGGCTTCCCAGATTAGACAAGTAGACAAAGTAGTCGCCGAAATCACAGGGATGGACTTCCCTCGCTTCACTAGAACCATACTCTTACCTCAAGGAAATTTCGCCGCCTTCTTAAAAGCAGATGACGAAAGCAGATCAAAATTGTTAGAACAAATCACAGGCACAGATATATACTCAAAAATCTCACAAAAAGTTCACCAAAAACACCGCGAAGTAGAAACCAAACTCAGCGAAATCGCCGCCAAAATGGAAAGCACCCAGCTCCTCAGCGACTCAGAACTTGAATCTCTATCTACAGAAAAAAACAACCTCACCACAGAAATCAAAACACTCACCCAGAAGCGCAAGAAATACACAGACAAAATAGCATGGAAAAATAATCTCATAAAACTAGAAACCAGAAGAGCAGAAAACAAACAACAACTAGCCGAACACCAAAAAAAAATCACCTCATTCAAACCCAGTGAAGAAAAACTAAAGCTCGGTCAACAAGCAGCTACAGTCAATCAAACCTTCCTATTCCTGACCGCAGACAGAGACGCACTATCAAAATTAAAACGTAAGGAAAAAACACTAGCAGATAAGCTAGCTAAACAAAAAGAACAACAAGAAGAAATTCTCCTCATCGCCAAAAAAATCAACCAAGAACACACCAACCAAGAAACCCACATCGCAGAACAACGCCCACTCTGGAACAAAATACGCTCACTAGACACACAAATTCTAAGCCTCACAAAACAACTAAACCAAACCCAGCAGAAAACTGAAACATCACAACAAAACTACATCTCCGAGAAACAAACAGAACTAGCACTAATCAATAAAAGAAAAGATCTCTCAGATGAACTCAAAGCAACCAAAGACTACCTCAACTCTAACCAAACTGACGAGCAAGCCGTCACCCGCTCAGAAGCCATAAAACAACAAGTCATACAGTGGCAGCTAAACCACACACAGATCATAAAAACATCAGACTCCCTAAAAACAATATCAGACCGTATCAATTCAGGAAAATCACACATCGAAAAACAACAACTCAACCTAAAAAATGCCGAGCTAAACATTATCAATGCAGACAACCAAATCAACACATCTCATACAACACTCTCTAAATTACTAAACGGTAAACTACTCCGTGAATACCAAACAGAACTCACTCACTACAAAGAAAAAAAAGAACTCGAAGCCAGTATCCAATCCCTAGAAGAACACCGTAGCCAACTCATACAAGACCACGAATGCCCACTTTGCGGATCTAAAAAACACCCATTTCTAACAGGTGAAAAACGCCAAAATAAAGTCACCGCCATCACCAAACAAATCAACAAAAGCGAGCAACACATCAAACTCATCCAACAAGCCGAAAAAGATCTAGATAATGCCAAAAACATAAAAGAAAAAGCCCTCCTTGAATCTGAGAACCAAGCAACAAAAACAAATATCTATAAAGAAAAACTTGCAGATCTAATCACCACCCAAAAAACACATAACCAAGAGCTCAAGAACTGGCAGAACCTACTCACCGAAACAGAAAAAGAACTCACTCACAACCTATCCATATTTACCACCAACATCATCTTCACTTCTGATAACCTAAAAAAAATATCCTCAGACATTACTCGCCGCGCTAACTCATGGATAAAAGCCACTGAAAAAGCAAAACCTCTCGAAGCCAAAAGCTCAGAAATAGAATCAGAAATCAATAAATGCACAGAACGCCTCATCGCCCTCCAAAACACCCTCCAATCCCATAAAAACGAAACCCAGGAGTTAATATCCAAATCCAAATCCCTACAAGCCACAAGAAATGAACACTTCGCTAACAAAGACGTAGACAAAGCCGAAGCAGCAGAACTCAACCAATTCAAAAAACTAACTTCTCAACAATCCACCATAAAATCAAAACTACACGACGCAGAAAAATCCCTAAGCCAAACACAACAAAGCCAAATCGAAAACATACAACTACTAGAGGACACCACAATAAATCTAACAAAAAACCAAAAAGCCTTCCATCAAGCCCTCTTAGATAATCAATTCGATACCGAGTCCAGCTTCAAAAGCGCTCTTCTTTCAGAAAACGAGCTATCCACCCTCAAAGAAAAATCATCCATCCTTCTAACCAATTCAGATAAACTAAACACCCTCTCTAAAAGCATCCAATCAGAAATATCCACACTCCAATCAAAACAACTCACGCCGGACTCCTTAGAAACACTATCAGCACATCTCACAGAAACAGAACATCTACTCACCACTAAAAATGAACGCACAGGCGAACTCAAAAAAACACTCCAAACCCATCATGAAAACCTTGCCCACCAAGCTAAAGACGCCGAAAAACTCCAATCCATACAAAAGCAACTCAACACTTGGAAACAACTCCATAGCCTTATCGGCTCCAGTGACGGAAAAAAATATCGTAACTACGCACAAGGACTAACATTCGAATGGGTCGTCAACCTAGCTAACACAAAACTCCAAATAATAAGCGATCGTTATCTATTAAAACGCGATAATAACGAACCCCTCAAACTCAATGTCCTCGATAACTACCAAGGCGGCGAAGAACGCTCCACAAAAAACCTCAGCGGTGGCGAAAGCTTTCTCATCAGTCTCGCACTAGCTCTCGGTCTCTCACAAATGGTCAGTGATAACATCCAGATGGACTCACTATTCCTAGACGAAGGCTTCGGAACCCTCGACGAAGAAGCTCTTGAGACCGCCATGGACGCCCTCAGTTCACTTAAACAAGAAGGAAAACTTATCGGCATCATATCCCACGTCCAAGAACTCAAAGAAAGAATCACCACCCAGATCAAAGTCACCCCCATCAGTGGTGGCAAAAGCACCCTGTCCGGCCCAGGAGTGTCATAAAACTCACCCAAAAAACCTCACCCACTCACCTAGATCAATCAACCCCAATCTGTTGCCAAGTAGTCAAACCAATCAAACCTATCAAACCAATCAAACAAATGACCAAGTGGTTTTATCTCTAACAAAGAGCATTCAAAAAATCATACGCTTAAAAAAGCCTACAGCTATCATGACTAGTATTAACTCAGATAGTAACAAAATTCACCCGCGTCCACCCTATACAAAGAACACTTTCTAAAATACCTCATCGCAACCAATCTGCTGATATGTTTTACGGATTAGCACAGCAAGCCTAACCCTCACTACCCGTTCACTAATCTAAACCTAATTTAACAGCACATAACCACTCACACTCACCAAAAATAAGAAAACTCGTGAGGCACATTCACTCTAGCGTAAAATCACCAGCGTAACATCTACCTCACAAGCCTTATACCATTTGAACTGTTAGAATGGATTGATAGCACAACAAGACACCAAGAGTAGTAAGGTAAAAGGAAAGCGCATAGTGGACTATGCAACTGACGAATAACGAAGCTAATCTTGATGTATTGTTGTGCACTTCAAAAAATCAGCTCTGCGGCTGTTTCCAAATATATTAAAACTACTATCAACCCAGTATAACTGTGAAAATGGTATTAATCCTCTATTTACTTACCTTTCTTATTCACAAGCTCTGCCTGAACCTTCTCTTCGATCTCTAAATATAGCTCATTATTCTCCTTTAACGCCTCCTTTGCTGCATCCCTACCCTGCGCCAGCTGATTACCGTCATAACTAAACCATGACCCACGCTTAATCACTATGTCATACTCCAACGCTAAATCTAAAAGAGAGCCAACAGATGAAATCCCCTCTGAATACATAATATCAAACTCAGCTTCAGTGAACGGCGGAGCCACCTTATTCTTTACAATCTTGATCTTAGTTCGGTTACCCATAACCACCCCATCAGTCGCCTTAATCTGACCTATACGCCTTATATCCACTCTCACCGATGAGAAAAACTTCAACGCTCGTCCACCCGGAGTCGTCTCAGGACTACCAAACATCACACCTATCTTCTCACGTATCTGATTCGTAAAGATACAACACGTCCGTGCCTTCGAAATAAAACTAGTTAACTTCCTCATCGCAGCCGACATAAGCCGCGCCTGAGCACCAACAGTAGAATCACCTATCTCGCCAGCTAGCTCCTGCTTCGTCACCAATGCCGCAACAGAATCCAGCACCACAACATCAATCGCATTTGAACGCACCAACGTCTCACATATCTGCAATGCCTCCTCACCAGAAGATGGCTGAGAAACCAATAAATCATCCATATTCACCCCAAGCTTCTGCGCATACTGAGGATCTAAAGCATGCTCAACATCAATAAAAGCTGCCAACCCACCCTGCTTCTGAGCCTGAGCTATCACAGTCAAAGTCAACGTAGTCTTACCTGATGATTCAGGCCCGTAAATCTCAATAATCCTACCACGAGGAAAACCTCCAACTCCCAATGCCCGGTCAATCAAAAGATTACCAGTAGGAATCACATCCACATCTATACAATTCTCATCCCCCATCCGCATGATCGCCGCCTCACCAAACTCTTTCTGAATATGTGTAATTGCCAAATCCAAATTTTTCTTACGCGCTTGTGCAATCTTTTCTGCTGCCTTATCAGATGCCGTTTCTTTAGCCATAGTAGTGATTATTTTATAGTATTGTTATTTAGAGAATTATATAAATTAAACCCCTTAAAAAGAAGCTTCATGGCCAAAACTTAGACACACTCACTCACCATAGCAACAAAAAAGGTGTTCGTAGGAACATTTTTTTAAATTTACAACCAAAGAACATATCACCCCCACAGATCACCTATCCCCCTAAATCCCGCATACTAAACAGCTCTATCTCCCTATCCAGCTGCCGCATCCGCCGTGCACCACTCTCACGTCTCTCATAACGCCCCTCATAACCAGCCTCCTCACGCGCCCGCCCCTTCAGATGCCTAAAAAACGCATCCACAAACCCCCTACTACCCAGAACCGCTCCATCACTAAAATAACGCACCCTACACCGCAACAACTCAGCCCTACTCAGC
>CALGZA010000101.1 GCA_937934595.1 uncultured Verrucomicrobiales bacterium
TAGACAGCGATAAAGATTCAGACTTTTGATCACAGAAATAACGAATTAAAAAATAGATAAAAGTGACTATTATTAAGTGCGCAAATGGAGCCAAATACATCTTATTATTGCCGAACGTAGAGCTCAACCGCAGCTGAAACAACAGTTGAATATCTAAACGGATTTTTTCGTGTGTTCTCCGCGACTGTGAGACGGTCAGCTGTCGGATGCAGCGCCTTGTTCGGCAACATTATTCATGATGCTTACCAACTCCCTCCAATTCTAAAATGAAAAGGAATTCCAAGGAACCAGATAAGTATAGCTCCCAGAACGAGAGACAGAATGGTGGCGCATACTGAAATCATAGCACTTTGTGCTACATGAGTCCTTCTGCTCATACAAAAAAAGTAATTAGCAATGAGTAAGACTAACGAGGTAATGACAATAAAGACAAGATCTCCGCTACCCTCCCTTACATTCTGTGGATAATCTGAGGACTTCACTGAAATAAAATCTATTACGCACCAAAAAATGAAGATCATGCTAGCACCCACTCCTGAAAGAGAAAGAAAGCGAATTACCAATTCGGGTGATTTCATATTCTTTATTATAGCCGAACGTATAGCTCAGCCGCCGCGTGTAAAGCAGACGTAAACCAAGCAAGGTTTTTATCTCTCAATGGTTTCCGGCTCAGAGACGGTTAACGGTCGGGTGCAGCGCCTTGTTGGGCTTATTGGGTTAAAACCTCAAGCTTGGATCTGATCCAATTATTAAGGCTCGTTCCCTCCTCTGCACTTAATGCAGAAAGCCTTCTGTGCAACGCAGGTTCAACGCGTAACATAAACTTACCAGAATACGGTTTGTCTGCTTCTTCTCCACGGCTAGCACAAAACTCAAGGTAATCCTCGACGGAATCCTCAAGAGCCACTTTGAGCTCTTCGACACTCTGTCCTTGAAATGTGATAACGTCTTTCAAGCCTACCACTTCACCGTGGAAAATCTCAGCTTCATCGTCAAAGCTGACGGTCGCATAATATCCTTTATATGTCATCATGGTGTTATTCCTGCTTCTGTTAAAAATCGTCTCATTGATTTGACGGCTCCTCGGTCTGTGGTTGGTTGTGGGTGAGGCCGATGGAAGACCATCCTCACCCCATTGAGTGCTATCCTAACGCGTGAACCACGCCCTTCCGACAATTCAGCTCCCAACGCGCGCAAAAGAGACTCGATGTCTGACCATTTGATACTAGATCTGACAGGATCTTCAAATATCGATTGCAAGATCTTTGTCTGACGGCTGTTCACACGGAAAATAGTATCACATCATGATACCGCGTCAAGTGGGGTTTTCAGTTATAGCCCAACGTAGAGCTCAACCGCCGCCGGGACAACAGCTGAATACCCTACATGGTTTTTCACTCTCAATGGTTTCTGGCCACGAGACGGTTAACGGTCGGATGAAGCGCCTTGTTCGAACAAATTCTCGTGTGAAAAATCCACTCTTCACCTCTCTTCGCCGCTGACACCGACCGTATCTAGCATGTGTGTAGCCTAGCTGATTAAATCTTGAAACACGACCCAAAGAATACAGTGCAACTGTTGAACTAGGCAGATCAGGCTACCCTAAAAAGCAATTCTTCCTGCAAAGGTTCAAGCTATGATGAATGTGGAAGCTGGAACTTCGTAATCAAATCCCTTCATCTACAAAAACCTAACACACAATTAATTCTACCGAAGCTAGCGGCCTAACCAATGCATGTCATACTAGTCGAACGTAGAGCTCAGCCGCCGCGTGTAAAGCAGACACAGGCCGAGCATGGTTTTTATCTCTCAAAAGTTTCCAGCTACTAGACGGTTAACGGTCGGATGAAGCGCCTTGTTCGAACAAATTCTCGTATGAAAAACCCACTCTTCACCTCTCCTCACCTCTGACACCGACCGCGTCCAGCATGTGCGTAGCTTAGCTGATCAAATCTTGAAACACAATCCAAAGAATACAGAGCAACCGTCGAGCTAGGCCGATCAAGCTACCTCCAAAAGATATTTCTCCTGCAAAGGCTCAAGCAATGATTAATGTGGAAGCTGGAACTTCGTGATCAAAACCCTTCACCTACAAAAACCTAACACATAATGAACTATATCGAAGCTAGCGATCCAATGCATGTCATTCTTATCGAACGTATAGCTCAGCCGCCGCGTGTAAAGCAGACACAGGCCGAGCAAGGTTTTTATCTCTCAATGGTTTCCGGCTACGAGGCGGTTAACGGTCGGATGAAGCGCCTTGTTCGAACAAATTCTCGTATGAAAAATTTACTCTTCACCTCCCCTCACCTCTGACACCGACCGTATCTAGCATTTGCGCAGCCTAGCTGATCAAATCTTGAAACACGATCCAAAGAATACAGAGCAACCGTTGAGCTAGGTGGATCAAACTAGTCTCAAAAGCAATTCCTCCTGCAAAGGTTCAAGCTATGATTCATGTGGAAGCTGGAACTTCGTGATCAACACCCTTCACCTACGGAAACCTAACACACCATCCACGCTACTGAAGCTAGCGACCAAATCCGATGCATGTCATACTAGTCGAACGTAAAGCTCAACCGCCGTCTCTAAAACGACACAGGCCGAGCAAGGTTTTTAACTCTCAAAAGTTTCTGGCTCAGAGACGGTTAACGGTCTGATGAAGCGCCTTGTTCGAACAAATTCTCGTATGAAAAATCCACCCTTCACTTTTTCCCACCTCCGACACCGACCGTATCTAGCATGTGCTTAGCCTAGCTAATTAAATCTTGAAACACGATCCAAAGAATACAGAGCAAC
>CALGZA010000102.1 GCA_937934595.1 uncultured Verrucomicrobiales bacterium
GACTCAGACTCAGCCTACGACGGCTGGCAAAACTTCACCACCCCCCAGCAATACGCCTGGCGCAGCATCGCCACCAGATACAGACTCATCCTCTTTGAAGACGGAGAAGAAATCATCAAAAACTCCGGCACCCAGAACCAAAAGCGCACCCGCAAAGGCATAACCGCTGAAGAAGTAGAAGCCACCCAAGAAAGCTCCGGCCACCTCAAACTCTCCGCCCTCCTCCTCCACCAGACCCGCTACTTCATCGACGGAGGCATCATCGGCAGCAAAGCCTTCCTCAAAGACACCATCCACCACCTAAAAGGCAACTACCTACACCCCAACCGCAAAAGCAACGGCAAAAAAATCCCCAACAAAAAACTAAAACTCTGGTCTCTGCGCCAACTCGAATGAAAGCAACATCAGTCAGATTATTCTATTAGCGTTCATCTACGCCCAGCAGCAATAACTGTATTCTTAATCAACATTGCTATAGTCATCGGCCCCACCCCACCAGGAACAGGAGTGATCGCAGAACACTTAGCAGCAACCTCGTCATAAGCCACATCACCCACCAGCCTGTAGCCTCGCTTAGCTCTCGCATCTTCTACACGGTTAATACCCACATCAATAACCACAGCACCATCCTTAACCATATCAGCAGTCACAAACTCAGGCATCCCTATAGCTGCCACAATAATATCCGCCCGTCTGCAAACAGCTGCCAAATCCTTAGTCCTCGAGTGAGCCACAGTCACAGTAGCATTACCAGATTTACCCATCAAAAGAAGTGCCATAGGCTTGCCTACAATCATTGACCTGCCTATCACCACAGCCTCTGCTCCAGACGTCTCTACCCCAGCATCTTCTAACAATCTCATACACCCATGCGGAGTACAAGGAATGAATCCACTCGGATCTTCAAGCGCAAGCTTCGCCACATTTACAGGATGAAACCCATCAACATCCTTGGCTGGATCTATCGCCCTAACAATCGCATCCTCGTCAATATGAGCAGGAGGAGGAGACTGAACCAAAATACCATCCACCTTATCATTCTCATTCAAATCCTTAACTACCTGCATCACCTCACTCTGAGTAGAATCCGCAGGCATCTCTATCTTCAACGAGTAAATACCTAACTCCTCACACTTCCGAGCTTTAGATCCCACATATACTTTAGAAGCCGGATCATCACCAATCAATACTACCGCCAAACCAGGAACTACTCCCCTCTCCTTCAGAACAGAAATCTCATTCCTACACTCATTTATCACCTTTTCCGCAACTGCTTTACCGTCAATATTTTTCATCATTTAGTCATTCTCATGTTTCACTGACTCATTCATCAGCCTTTCAAGCTTCAAGCGCTCACTCTCAAACTCATCATTACTCAATTCCTCAGAAATTTCAACCCCATCTTCTAACCTCACCTCCACCTTAGAAAAAGGCTTCGGAACACAAAATCGATCCCAGCTATTAACCCTCCAACAACGTGAAAAATTCACACTCACAACCACAATAGGAACACCAGTAGACTGAGCTAATTTAACCACACCAGGCTGCACTCCATAACAAGGTCCTTTGGGACCATCAGGCGTAATCGTAACAGAAGCACCAGCAGACAACTTCCTCCTCAGAGCCACCAAAGCTGCTGCCCCCCGCCGAGAGCTACTTCCACGAACAGCAGTCAGCCCAAATGACCTCACTGCTGCCTCCAAAATAGCACCATCCTTACTCGCACTCGTCAGAACACACACCTCCCTATCATTACTCAAAACAGGCTTAGTATAAGGCATCGCAAAAATCCTATTATGCCACAGCGCAAAAATAACCGGCCTCCCCACATACTTAACTCTCATCTGCTCAAGCCCACTAAACTTATACCTGAGCGTCCACCCCATCACACGGATCAGCCACCCAACTAAAGTTCCTATCACTCGTTGCTTCTTACTACCTCGTATTTCTTGCGTCTTAGCCATAGTCTCTAACTAGAATCAAGATAATGCTCCATACTCCTCCCCCTTGGCAAGCAAACTAAATACAACCCAACGCTCAAAGTTCAATATTTCCAAATACCTCTTAACCTCATATGCATCGACAACTAAATAAAATCTTTCATACAATCAGATAAGCACACTAGCCATATTATTCCCAGAAAAAGAAAAATCCACAGTCAACAATTCAAGCTCAAACAAACTAGACTAATTAAAAAAATAATAATAACAGTCCCTTATACCATTTGAACTGTTAGAATGGATTGATAGCACAACAAGATAGCAAGAATAGCAAGGCAAGAGGAAAGCGCATAGTGGACTATGCAACTGACGAATAACAACGCTAATCTTGATATATTGTTTTGCACTTCAAAAAATCAGCTCTGCTGCTGTTCCCAAATGTATTAAAACTACTATCAACCCAGAATAACTGTGCAAATGATATTAAATAATTAAATTCGTGAGATTTCTTAAACATAAACCTCGAAGCTTATATTAACTCCATCAGCATAGCACCATCGTAAATATAAAAAATCTCTACCAGCAAAGACCAGCAGAGATAATCATATCCTCCATCCTGCCTAATTTTAATTCAAAGACAGAAGTATTTTAAAATTATTTCTCCTTAGAAGTAGGGTTCTTTACAAGGTAGTTCACAGTGCTCTTAACTATCTGCCTAAACTCGGCCTGCTTCCACTCCGCATTACTATGCCCCAGAGTAAATGAAACCGTCTTAGACTTCCCTACAGGATGCTCCCAGAGAATAACTGCACTAGCCTCACCCTGAATACCCTGCATGATCGGAATAGACTTCTCAGACTCTTCCGCCTTAATGAAGTTATTATATAGCTCCGCCTTGCCTGTTGTATATTCATGAACACCTTTAAGAGTACCATGATCT
This sequence comes from uncultured Verrucomicrobiales bacterium, assembly GCA_937934595.1. GTDB lineage: Bacteria > Verrucomicrobiota > Verrucomicrobiia > Verrucomicrobiales > Akkermansiaceae > Rubritalea. The sequence goes on from CALGZA010000102.1 coordinate 2,881, forward strand.
GCTATCAAGTGCTTAGTCTGCACCGGCTCTTTGGGCCCGTGTCTAGTCGAAGAAATACCAGTAAAGATAGGCCATGACGGAAACGCCTTACCAGGATTCTCCTTGTTCCACTTTTCTAACAGAGCCTTCTTCGTGCGAGCTTTAGCTGGTGCACCTGGTGCATGCACAGCCTCATCTCCTCCTTGCGCATATGACGGCCAGAAACTATGCAGTGAACAATGAATCAACATCGCAGGAATACCCTTCGTCTTCGTTTGCTCAATAATATTATAAGGAACATTCAAATTCGCACACCCAGCAAAACAAAAATTATACACAATAACATCATAACCAGCACCAAAATTTGGCTCAGTCGCCAACCTATTAATTACCTCGTCATGCGTCCCTGTTATCACAGTAGTATTCCACTTATTAACAGCAGACATCTCAACAAACATCTCCTTCTGTGGCGTGTAATCATGATACTTACCTGGCTCGAAAGTCACATAAAGCACCTTGGTAGCCTCTTTCTCACTCTCCGCCTTAGCCTCACCATCAGCACTATTACATGAACTAAATGCCAAAACCGCACCAATAGTAGCCACTATACCCATAGGCAGCAGCACTGATAAATTCCATCTTTTATATTTCATATGCCGGCGAAACTATCTCAAAAACAAAACAAAATCTAGTCTTTCTTATCAGATTCAATCCCTCAGCACCTCAACCGTCCTGCCAGTCGCACCTTGATGACCATCAAGAACCCTTAACGCAGCCTCTGCTTGCACCCCCGCAATACCAGAACCGCCCCCCAGCAAATCTCTCACCAAAGACACCATACCTTGCTGATCACTAAAAACCTTAATCCCCCCCACTTCCCTTAACTGAGTGACCAAAGGCTCAAAATTCTTCATATGCTCACCAGATATAACCGGCACAGAAACTGACATCGCCTCAGTTGGGTTCTGCCCTCCATTCCCTATGATTGATTTCCCAACAACCACCAAATCAGCATGTGCCGTCCAGTCTCTTAACTCACCAGTGCTATCCACCACCATACATGCCCCTGCTATCGCCTCATAATCACTTCGTAAAACCACCTCATAACCTTCTTTCTCTATATCCTTCTTCACCACAGCCCTTCGCTCAGCATGGCGCGGAACTACCACTAGACAAATCTCATCACGTAACTCCCTCAGACCCGCAGATATCCACGCCTCCTCACCTACATGAGTGCTAATAGCCATCACCACTTTTTTCCCCTCAGAAACCCCCTCTAACATGTCAGAAAATTCAACCCGCCTAGCTGGCTTAGCAGAGCCTGACTGATCAAACTTAATACTCCCCGTAACCGTAATCTTATCTCCAGAAACCCCCACAGCCTCCCACCTATTTCCATCCACACTATCTTGAGCACACAATCTACCAAGAAGCTCCAACAAAGGCCTCAAAATAAACCCCAACTGAGCATATCGCCGTTCCGACCTCTCAGACAATCTAGCATTAGCTACATGAACTGGAATAGACAGCTTCTCAGCTACACTCAGCATATTAGGCCAGATCTCAGACTCCATCAAAATGATCTGCTTAGGAGAAAAACGCATAAATACTCGCCTCAAAACAAAACCAAAATCTAATGGACTGTAAATAACCCTAACCCCCTCCGGAGCATGCTCCACAGCCACAGCATGACCAGTCGCCGTAGTTGGAACCAAAAGCATTCTATCCTCCGGATAACGTAACAACCACTCATTAATTAACTTAATAGCCACCAAGACCTCCCCTACACTAACAGCATGAACATAAATAACCCCCTGCTTTTCAAACAATGCATCACCCGTAAAAAAGCCAAACCGCTCTAACAAACCACTCCCTATCCCTCCTCGCCTACCCATCTTCAGTAACCAAGCAGGAAAAGCAAAAATAAAGAATAGAGGCAATAATACGTTATAAACTAATAAAACCAATGTAAGACGCATCCTATTACTCATTCACTCCCTTCTTCTGGAAAAAATAAATCGCACACCCGCCATACTTTCGCCTTTCTAACAAATGCCAACTTTCCCCACCATCTACCACAGCCCTCTCATCTGCCTCTATCACCAGCACACCCTCGTCCGTAAGCACATCTTTAAAATTTTCAACATCAAACATCTCACCCACAAAATCCCTATCCCCGGCCTGCTTCCAATACGGCGGATCCGCAAAAATAACATCATACTGCGTAAGAGTTACCTTTCCCAGCAGCTTAATAACATCATTCTGAACTACCTTACCCCCACTTAGCCGTAACGTCTTCAAATTCAACTTTACAGTATTCACACACTCCCTGCTATCATCCACAAAAACACAACTCTCAGCTCCTCTACTAAGGCTCTCCATCCCCAAAGAACCAGATCCAGCAAACAAATCCAAAACCTTAGCTCCAGATATCAACTCACCAAGCATAGAAAACACAGCCTCACGCGTACGATCCGTCGTCGGCCTCACTACCCCTCTAGGCACCCTAAAATTTCGTCTCCCAGCTATCCCAGCAATAATTCGCATACCAGAAATTTAATAACTAAAAAGCGATATGCAAGAACCTTCAAAAAGAAACTTCCCCCACA
>CALGZA010000103.1 GCA_937934595.1 uncultured Verrucomicrobiales bacterium
AAATTCTAAATTCTAAATTCTAAATTCCAAAATGACCGCCTCAGAAATACGCCAAAGCTTCCTAGACTTCTTCGCTGAAAAATCACACACCATCGTCCCATCAGCATCCATACTCCCACAATCACCCGGACTCCTATTTACCAACGCCGGAATGAACCAATTCGTCCCCTACTTCCTCGGAACAGAAAAAGCACCCTTCTCACCACCCCGTGCCACAGACACCCAAAAATGCCTCCGCGCAGGCGGAAAACACAACGACCTAGACGACGTCGGATACGACACCTACCACCACACACTATTCGAAATGCTAGGAAACTGGTCATTCGGAGACTACTTCAAAACAGAAGCCATCAACTGGGCATGGGAACTACTCGTAGAACGCTGGGGATTCCCACCAGAAAGACTCTACGCCACCGTCTACAACCCAGACAAAAAAGCCGGAGACCCATCCTCGTTTGACCAAGAATCCTACGACATCTGGTCAGAACTCTTCACGAAAAAAGGCCTCGATCCCACCATCCACATCGTCAACGGAAACGTAGAAGACAACTTCTGGAAAATGGGAGACACCGGCCCCTGCGGCCCCTGCTCAGAACTCCACCTAGACCTCACCCCAGAAGGAAACACCAAAGGCTCACTCGTCAACAAAGACTCAGACCTCTGCATCGAACTCTGGAACCTCGTCTTCATACAATACAACGCAGAACCAGACGGAACCTACCGCGACCTACCAGCAAAACACGTAGACACAGGCATGGGATTCGAGCGCGCAGTCAACATCATCCAAGGCACCAAGCACTTCACAGACTTCTCCATAAAACCCACCAACTACGCCACAGACATCTTCACACCCATATTCAAAAAACTAGAACAACTCTCCGGCAAAACCTACCAAGACATCTACCCCACATCACCAGACATAGACAAATCCACCCTCTCCACACCCATGAAAGAAGCCATCGCCTTCCGCGTCATAGCAGACCACATCCGCACCCTCTCCCTCAGCATCGCAGACGGCATCCTACCAGGTAACACAGGCAGAAACTACGTCCTACGCCGCATCCTACGCCGCGCAGTCAACTACGGCCGCACACTCGGATTCACAGGAGAAACATGCTTCCTCCCACAGATAGTAGACACACTCGTAACCCAATTCAGCACCATCTTCCCAGAAATCAAACAACGTGCCACAAACATCAAAAACACCCTAACAACAGAAGAAAAATCATTCAACAAAACCCTAGCCAGAGGACTCGACATATTCGACAAAGAAATCGCAAACAACAAACAAAAACTATCCGGTGAATTCGCATTCAAACTCTATGACACATTCGGATTCCCCATCGACCTAACAGAAATCCTCTGCCAACAAAACAACATCGGTCTCGACATGGAAAAATTCAACTCCCTCATGGCAGAACAAAAAAACCGCGGTGACGGCGGAAAAGAAAAAACCATCGTCCGCGCACTAGACATCTCAACAAATCAAAACACAGAATTCGTCGGCTTCCACACAGACACCATCACCACCACCATCACAGAAACCCACCAAGAAGGAGACAACCTCTACATCATCACAGAAAAATCTCCATTCTACGTCGAAATGGGCGGCCAAAAAGGAGACACAGGCAGCGCCAACATCGCAAACAAAACAACCCCCATCAACAAAGTAATCAAAATAGGAAACGCCATCGCACACATCATCAACAAAACAAATGCACCAGACACCACCCCAGGCCAAACCATCACCCTCACCATCAACGACCAACAAAGACGCAGCACAGAAGCCCACCACACCGCAACACACCTCCTCCACTGGGCACTCCACCAAACAATCTCAGAAGACGCCACACAACAAGGCTCACTCGTCGCACCAGACAAACTCAGATTCGACTTCTCATCCGCAGCACTCACACCAGCACAAATCCAAACACTACAAGACAAAGTCAACACCGCCATCACAGAAAACACCACAGTCTCAGCAAAAGAAGTCCCCCACAAAGACATAAAAAACCGCAAAGACATCACCCAGTTCTTCGGTGACAAATACGGAGAAACCGTCCGCGTCGTCCAAATAGGCGGCCAACCACAAGCCCTAAACGGATACTCCATGGAACTCTGCGGCGGCGCACACGTCAACAACACATCAGAAATCGGAACATTCATCATCAAATCAGAAAGCGCCATCGCATCAGGCGTCCGCCGTATCGAAGCAGCCTGCGGACAAGCAGCAAAAGAATACACCAAAGAAAAATGCCAAGAACTAAAAAACGAAATCAAAGAAGCACAAACTAAACTAAACTCAGCCAACCAAAAACTCAGCGAACTCAACATAAACCCATCCCCATTCACCCCACCATCAGACACAGCAGAATCCATAACCAAACTAGAAACCACACTCCAAGAAACCAAACAAGCCGCCACCAACGCAGACAAAACACTCAAAAAAGCACAAACAGCTGCCGCAGCACAAATCGCAGACCAAGCCCTCGTCCAGCTCCTAGACCAAGGCAACAACATCGTAGCCCTTTTCGAAGGCCCCGCCAGCCTACTCCAAGAACTACTCAACGGCTGCAAGAAAAAACAATTCACCAAAGCCGCCCTATTCATCGTAGACGACGGAGACAAACTCCACCTCGGAGCCATCAGCGGATCAGACGGACAAGCAGCAGGACACAACGCAGGAAAAATCATCCAGTCCCTCACAACCATCGCAGGCGGCAAAGGCGGAGGCAAACCAGACATGGCTCGTGGAGCCGCCCCCCAAAGAAACAAAGCACAAGAAATCCTCACAACCGCCAAATCCCAACTAAACACATAACCCCTGCACACACAAACACCATGATCCAGCGCCAACAAACCAAACAGCGCATGAGCCGCATCGTCACCCACAACAACACCATCTACCTCTGCGGCCAAGTCTGTAAAGACACCAACACAGAACCAACCATACACGAGCAAACCACCACCATGCTCCAAAAAGTTGATGACCTCCTCACACAAGCCGGATCAGACCGCAAACACATCCTCTCCGCCACCATCTACCTCAAAGACATGAAAGACTTCGCCACCATGAACCAAATCTGGGACAACTGGATCCCCACCAACCACGCCCCAGCCAGAGCCTGCGTCCAAGCCCAAATGGCAAGACCAGAACTCCTCGTAGAAATCTCAATAATCGCCGCAGTTAAAAAACAATAAGCTACCCAGAGTATCAACCCTTCAGCTAGCACGCCATCCATACCAGAAAACGTAACAAGAAACATGTTCGCACACTCCATAATTGCACTTACTGCCCTCACCTCCATGACCATAATAACATCTATAGTCCTTAAAAAGAAAACGCTAGGAATCAGCGCTATATCAGTACTAATCACAACAATCTTTCTAGCCATCGCAAGCAACAAGTTTAATGCTCCTAACGTAAAACTCACAACCCAAGAACACCTAACAATATTACAAAAAAAAGTAACCCTGCTAGAAAAAGAAAAAAAAGAACTCGAAGAAAAACATTCAAAACACCACAAACCCGACCCCAACCAAGCTATCATCGGAGAATCCATTCAACACAACTTCCGCCTATCACTCGCTAAAAACAAAGCCCTAAACTTCTCAGATAAAAAATTCGGCGCATCTTTCAAAGCCTCAGAACTGTGGTCAACCTATGATCTAAAACAAGAAACCGACACCCACCCCTCATACGGTGCTACCCTTGGCAATGATAGCTTCCTCTTCTACTGCCTATCTCTCCCTAATTCATACGCTAACCGTGACATTATCAACAGCTACATCTCATTATTCGGATTTAACTCATTTGTAGAGACCGAATTCAAAATCAAATCCAAAAAAATAGGTAACCATAATGTGGAATACCTCACAATAAATTACGAGGTAGATGGACAAAAACTCATCTCAACCCTAGAAATTGTTAGAAATAAAAATCGTATAGCAGTATTTCGTAACTGGGGATGGGCAAACCAGAAATTAGTTAAATCTGACCAAATTTGGAACACATTCAAGTGGGAAAAACAACAAAATGACATTTCTACTTTAAACAAGGAACAAACACTCGCGCACACCACAGTAAAAACAAACTCTGCTCAAGTCATCAACCAAATAGGCATCCTATACTGCAGTAAAAATAAATTCAGCAAAGCGCTCCTAGAATTCAAACAAGCCGCAAAAATCGACCCACATACAGATGATTATGTTAATAATATCATAGAAGCCTACCTAAGCATGGGAAAAACCCAAGACGCCCTAAAAATAGCAGAACAATCCCTCAAAAAAACAAAAAAACCATCGCAGAGCTTACTCAAAAAATACGCCCTAACACTCCACACCCTAGGCAAAATAAAAAAAGCTCAATCAGTATATGAACAGTTTTTCAAAATATCTGAACAAGACGACGACGCAATGTATGACTACCTCAGCCTGCTAAGTGATAACCAAAAAAATAATGAAGCTCTCAAAGTCGCTAAAACATACTATCAAAACTATCCATCAATAAAAACACAACGCTGGCTCGCATACATTTACCTCAGTAACTCAATGCATAATGAGTCCGCTGCTACATTTAAAGAAATCCTAAATAACCAGCCTAACGATGAATCATCCATAATAGGAATCATAGATGTATACATAGACAAAAAAAATTACTCAGAAGCATTAAAATATGCAAATTCTTGGACCTCCAAATCCCCACAAAACATCAATGCAAAAATTAAAAAAATTGACGTCCTAATGCTATCAAAAAACAAAAAATCAGCATTCGACTACGCTCAAAAAATAAACATAGAACACCCTAACAACAATAATATTAAAATCAGAATAGCACAGCTCTCATCAACACTCGGTTTAGGCGATCACTCTCTCATAACTACTAATATCAGCCCTGTCTCCCTCCTGCCAGAATTGAAAAAAAACATAGAGCCTAACCAGCCACTTGAAACGTCAGCTGAAAGTAACAACTCTACCTGTATCTACCAAATACACTCCCTAAACATAGCGAAAAATGGCGAAATCAAAGAAACAACCCGCTGCAAATTTAAAATACTAACACCTACTGGAGTAGAACAACACACCAAATACACCATCAATCTATCACCAACGTCACAAAATATTTATATTAACTCACTCAAAGTCTACAATGCCGATAACGTATTAACCCACACCGGTAATGTCCAAGATTACTACATCACAGATCAAGACAAGAATATGGCAACCCACCATAAAACCATTCATATCCCTATTAAAACTATCGCAGTAGGATCTACTTATGAATTCGTATACACCATTAAGACCAGAAAATACAACGACATCATGCAGTTCACTGACTACTGGTTTATTAATACCGCACACATCAACACCATGGCAGTAAGCTTAACTGGTGACCTCTCACACATCACATTCAAATCAACACTTCACATACCAAAAATAAAAAACACAACCAACACAAAAATCTGGCTCAAAAAAAATATAGCCAAATTCAAAAACGAACAATTCTCACCTAATTACGCTGAATCATACCCAAGACTCGCCATCGGATCAAATTCACTAAGCTGGAAAGACGTCTCAAAACAATACCATAACCACATCCTAGATAAATTAACCACATCAATTGAGATTAAAAAACTCGTCTCTAAAATCATCCCTAACGATGTTGAGCCCTCTAAAAAAATCAAAAAATTACTCCAATGGATACAAACAAACATAACATACCAAGCCATCGAATTTGGACCACGCGGACGCATGCCTAAAGCAGCAGCTACTACTATCAAAACCAGAGAAGGTGACTGTAAAGACATGAGCCTGCTTCTATGCCAAATGCTTAACCACGCGGGAATAGAAGCTCACATGGCATTAGCTCACACTTATGAAAAAGTTATAAAAACAATACCTTCAGAAGACCAATTCAACCACCTTGTTGTATTCTGCCCATCACTCAACAATAAAGTCATAGACCCCACGCACAGCCATCTAAATATATTCAAATTCACCCCATACAATTTAAACCATAATCATATTCTTCCCGTTACTAAAAACGGCAGCACATTGTATCAAATACCAGATAATGATGGCCCATCAATAGCTATCAAAACAGATAAAAAAATCACAACCAGCCATAAAAAAATCCACATCAATGAAACGGTAGAATTATCAGGATTCTCTGCCAGCTACTACAGACAACAGCTCAAAGGCAAAAACAAAAACGAACTTATACAATACTTTACCTACTTATTTTCTAATTATTACAAGCATATAGAAATCAAAGAAGTCAACATTATAGACGGCCTTATAGACAACTACAAACCATTGAAATTATCTATCCAGTCTGATTACCCAAAAAATAATAAAAATACCGAAATACCCATGCTCTGGGAAACTATTTACTTCCAAGTTACAAGAATAATAGACCGTAAAAACCCTTTATCCAACAGACACAAGGCCTATATCGAATCAACAATAAAACTACCAAAACAATCTAAATTCATCCTCAATTCAAAAGATACATCGACTAAATTCACACAACTCAAGCTATCTACTACAGACTCCCAAATCAAGATATTCGCCACAAGGAACAAATGCTCTGGAACTATCAAAGAATTCAATACATTCAGACAAGAATCAAATAAACTCATCCCAAAAATTCTTATCCCATAATCATTCATCTCGTAGGAAGCGACTCTCCTCAAATAACAAAATCAAGAGAAATTCCCAAACCAGAACTCCTCATAGAAATCTCAATAATCGCCGCAGTCGCAGGCTGATACCATTTGAACCGTTAGAATGGATTGATAGCACAACAAGATAGCAAAAGTAGCAAGGCAAGAGGAAAGCGCATAGTGGACTATGCAACTGACGAATAACGAAGCTAATCTTGATAAATTGTTGTGCTCTTCAAAAAATCAGCTCTGCTGCTGTTCCCAAATGTAGTAAAACTACTATCAACCCATAATAACTGTGAAAATGGTATGAGAACCACACCAGCCTCCATCCGCAACACAACCCTAAATTTACATAATCAACAAAAAAATCAGCCTAAGACCCCTCCCCTGCACAACAAAAAATGCACTAACTAATCCTTCCTAGTAAGCTCTACAAAAACATCCTCCAAAGTACCTTTCCTACGGTGCAAGGACCGTATAGACCACCCATACTGAGTCGCTAACTGACTAATCCGCTCCCGCGTATCAGTACCAGAATCACACAATATCGTAAGCTCATTCCATAAATGGTTCGCCTTTACACCCTCCTCCTCCACACTCACCTTCTTCACATGATCAAGACGCTCTATAGCACCCTTAATCGTCGCTAAATCACCCTTAATCTCTAACGAAATCCGCCCCGCAGCACGCATCCCACTTATCAAATTCTCAGGAGAATCAGAAGCCTGAATCTGACCACCATCAATAATAACAATATGATCTGCTATCATCTCCACCTCACTCAGGATATGACTAGAAACCAAAATAGTATGATTCTCACCCAGCTTCTTTATCAACTTCCGAATGGAACGTATCTGATTCGGGTCCAAGCCATTCGTCGGCTCATCCAGAACCAATAACTCAGGATCGTTCAACAAAGCATCCGCCAAACCCACTCGCTGACGGTACCCCTTAGAAAGCGTCTTAATCATACGCTTCCTCATATGAGTAAGACCACAAGTCTCTATAGTCTCCATTATATTATTACGTGCCGCCCTCCCACTCAGCCCCTTCAAATGAGCCCTAAACTTAAGATACTCACGCACCCGCATATCATCATAAAGCGGCACATTCTCTGGCATATAACCAATCTGCTGCCGAGCTTTCACTGAATCCTTAAAAATATCATAACCAGCAATAGAAGCCGTCCCAGACGTCGGCGGCAAATAACCCGTAAGCATCCTCAAAGTAGTCGTCTTCCCAGCACCATTAGGCCCTAAAAAACCTACCACCTGCCCCGCACCTACCTCAAAAGACAAGTTCTTCACAGCAGTAAATCTACCATAAGTTTTTGTAAGGTTCTGAATATCGATCATAGCTCTGCTGATTTAAAGTAATAAATAGTGATGAAATAAACAAAAATATGACTAATTATATATTTGTTGTCATTGACTCTTGCTCGTCTCCCTCCTAAGTAAATACATCTGACCTACGAACCAAGCAATAAATGCGAATTACGTAAAAGAATCTTCACAGACTCACCCCAGATTTTAATCAATCCACTATTACACAAATGAAATCAACTGTTTCTGCCCGACTAAATGCTGATCTCCTCGATGAAAAGTATGAACAATGGAGAGATGATCCTCGCTCAGTAGACCCTAACTGGGCCGCATTCTTCGATGGCTTTGAACTCGGAAACGCCCAAACAAAAAAAGAAAAAGAAGAAACCGGCACAAACAATAACCTCACCCCCAGTGCCGTAAACCCCAGCGAGGAATCCTCAGAACAAAACCTCAGCTTCAGAGGCAAATGCGTCAGCCTCGTCTACAACTACAGAACACTCGGGCACACTCAAGCATACATCAACCCCCTTGCAAAAGCCGCAGAAAGAAACCCTCGCCTAAACCTAGACCAATTCGGACTCACCGAAACAGACCTCACACGCGAAGCATCAACCCAGTTCTTCCAAGCGGGAAAAAAAATGTCCCTCAAAGAAATGGTAGAAGCACTCGAACTCTGCTACTCAAACAAAACAGGATTCGAATTCATGCACATCCATAACACCGAAGTGCGTAACTGGATAAGAGCCAAAGTCGAAAACAGATTCAACAGCTACGCCCAGTCAAAAAATGAAAAAACCAAAAACCTCAGATTCGTCCTCGAAGCAGAACTCTTCGAATCATTCCTAGGTAAAAGATTCCTCGGAGAAAAACGCTTCTCACTAGAAGGCGGCGAAGGAACCATGGTACTCCTAAACACCATCCTAGAAAAATGCCCATCCAGCGAAGTAAAAGAAATCGAACTAGGCATGGCTCACCGTGGAAGACTCAACGTCCTGCGTAACTTCCTCAAAAAAACACTCACCACCATCCTCTACGAATTCACACCAGACTACGTACCAGACATAGTCGCAGGAGACGGTGACGTTAAATACCACCTCGGATACGAAAAAACTCGTAAACTACCAGACGGAGAAGTCAGACTCAGCCTAGCAGCGAACCCATCTCACCTAGAAGCAGTCAATGCCGTTACCGAAGGCAAAGCCAGAGCCAGACAAAGAATACTCGGGGACGACGGCCAAAAAACCAACCGTAAACAAGTCCTCCCCATACTCATCCACGGAGACGCCGCCTTCGCAGGTCAAGGATCAGTAGCAGAAGTCCTTAACCTCTCACAACTCCCAGGATACCAAACCGGCGGAACCATACACATCGTCATCAACAACCAAATCGGCTTCACCACAATGCCGGAAGACGCACGCTCATCAGCATACGCCACCGACATAGCAAAAATGATCGAAGCTCCCATTCTACACGTCAACGGAGAATCCATCGAAGACCTCGTCTGGTCAGCTAAATTCGCCCTAGACTACAGACAGAAATTCGGCAAAGACATCGTCATAGACATGTACTGCTACCGCCGCCAAGGCCACAATGAAACTGACCAAGCCGCATTCACAGCACCTCACATATACAAAAACATCAACTCCAGAGACACATTCGGAACAGCACACAAAGCCGCTCTCGTAGCTGACGGAAGCATCACACAAGAAGAAGCAGACAGCATCCATAACGAAATCTGGAAAGAACTCGAAGACGGATACCAAAAAATGCTCCAAATGCAAGAGCAAGGTGACCGCTCAGTCTTCAGCGGATCAACAGCAGAAGCCCAGCCACCATACTCACACGCCCCAGTCAACACAGGCCTCAAAGAAGAAGTCTTCGACCACATCGGCAAAACCCTTACCACCATCCCAGAACAATTTAACCTACACCCCACGCTCGCAAAAAGATTCATCCCTCCGCGCCAAGAAGCACTCAAAACCGGAGCAGGATTCAACTGGGGATTCGCAGAATCACTCGCATGGGGAGGTCTACTCCTAGAAGGTCACCCAGTCAGACTCTCAGGACAAGACGTCAGAAGAGGCACATTCTCTCACAGACACGCCGTATTCTATGACAGCGAAACTCGCCAGCGCCACATCCCACTCCGTAACCTCGCCCCAGACCAAGCCAAATTCTGCGTCTACAACAGCCTCCTATCAGAATTCGCAGTCCTAGGATTCGACTACGGATACTCACTAGGATGCCCAGAAATGCTCTGCATGTGGGAAGCACAGTTCGGTGACTTCTCCAACGGCGCACAAGTCATCATCGACCAATTCATCTCCTCAGCAGAATCTAAATGGCAAACACCTAGCAGCCTCGTCATGCTCCTCCCTCACGGCTACGAAGGCATGGGACCAGAACACTCCAGCGCCAGACTAGAAAGATTCCTTCAACTCTGTGCAGAAAATAACATGCAGGTCGGTAACTTCACCACACCAGCACAAATCTTCCACGCACTCAGAAGACAAAAAAAACGCCCATTCAGCAAGCCATACATCATCATGACTCCTAAAAGCCTCCTATCAAGAGCTGAAGCAGTCTCACCAAAAGAAGACTTCCTAGACGGAACATGCTTCCAAGAAATGCTCCCAGACATCAAACACTTCGAAGCACCAGAAAAAGTCGAACGTATCGTATTCTGCTCAGGAAAAGTCTTCTACGACCTAAACCAGCACAGAAACGAAAAAGGCATCATGAACACAGCAATCATCAGAGTAGAACAACTATACCCATTTAACGACTCCTTGCTCAAGACACTCGTCAGCCAGTTCCATAACGTCTCAAAATACGTCTGGTGCCAAGAAGAGCCCCAGAACATGGGCGCATGGACATTCATCGCCCCTCGCCTCATGTCAGCACTCAACAGCAACATCAGATACGCAGGAAGATGCGCAGCCTCCAGCCCCGCAACAGGTGCTAAAGCTACACACAAAAGAGGACAAATGCAACTTGTAGAAGAAGCATTCAACGTGTAAGTATCAACACGTAACCACACACCTAACCACAACAAACAACTCCCAATACAACATTTCCTAACCTACAAAAACATGGCATTCGAAGTAATCATACCTAACGCTGGAGAATCAGTAACATCAGCAAACGTAGCACAATGGCACAAAGCTGACGGCGACTCCATCTCAAAAGGTGACATCCTACTCACCATCGAAACAGACAAAGTCTCTCAAGAACTAGAAGCAGAAAGAGACGGCACACTACAAATTATCACCCCAGAAGGTGAAGAAGTCGCCATCGGCACCGTAGTCGCCATGATCAATGAAGGAGCCACCACACCTACACCTGCACCTGCACCTGCTACCACTCCTGCACCAGCAGCACCAGCACCAGCACCAGAAGAACCTAAAACAACTCCCACGCCAGAGGCCACCACCCCACCCACCAAACCAATCATCAACACCACAGCCCCTGCAGCCAACGTCACACCCATCACCACAGCCCAGCCATCGCAACCTGCAACGGCTCCCGCAGAAGAAGGACGCACCACCCGTAAAAAAATGTCCATGCTCCGCCGTAAAATAGCCTCACACCTCGTGAATGCACAACAAACGGCTGCCATACTCACCACCTTCAATGAAGTAGACATGTCAGCCATCATGAAACTCCGCAAAGGAGTACAAGAAGACTTCGTCAAAAAACACGGCTGCAAACTCGGCTTCATGTCACTATTCGTCAAAGCCGTTACCCAAGCACTAAAAGACGTACCATCAATCAACGGCCGCATCGACGGAACAGACATCGTCCAAAATCACTACTACGACATCGGAGTCGCAGTAGGCACAGAAAAAGGCCTCGTCGTCCCAGTCCTCAGAGACTGCGAGAAAAAAGGATTCGCAGAAATAGAACAAGACATCCTCGCATACGCAGAAAAAGCCCGCGAAGGAAAAATAGAAATGTCAGACCTCCAAGGAGGAGTCTTCACCATCTCAAATGGCGGAGTCTACGGATCCCTTCTCAGCACACCCATCATCAACCCACCTCAATCCGGCATCCTAGGAATGCACACCATCCAGCAAAGACCAGTCGCCATCGACGGCAAAGTAGAGATCCGCCCCATGATGTATCTAGCACTCAGCTACGACCACCGCCTCGTAGACGGAAAAGAAGCAGTCACATTCCTCATCCGCATCAAAGACCTCCTAGAAAACCCAACACGAATGATGCTAGAAATGTAAAAAAACATCCCCAAACAACAAACAAATCAACACAAAAGCCCCAATACGCAAACCGCATATTGGGGCTTTTTCATATCCAGTAAAACATAAAGAACAAACCACAGAACACTTTGACCCCCACCAAAGCAAAGCAAAGCAAAACAAAACAAAAAATAAAACAACTCCCATAACTGACAAACAACCCACCTCCTCTCAAAATACGAATCACTAAGTAAAATAAATCACCAAAAACCATCTCTCATACTACCCTCACAAAGTCGCATAAATCCACTTAATGAAAAATCATGAATAACTCATTAAAAATAGGCATCATCGGCTCAGGATTCGCCTCTGAACACATCAAAGCCATTAACCAAATCCCACACACAGAACTCGTCGCCGTATGCTCCAGAAACCAAACAACCGCAAACGAAATCATCAAACTCAGCTCAAGCCAAAACACACGCTACTACCCATTTGAAAAATACCTCCACATGCTGCGCTCTGAAAAACTAGACGCCATCTACATCTCACTCCCACCCTTCCTTCATGGACAAATAGAAATCGCATGCGCAGAACACGTCAAAGGCATCTTCATAGAAAAACCAGTAGCCCTAGACCTAAAAACAGCCACAGACATGTCTAACGCCTTCCAACAAGCTGAATCCATCGTCAGCACAGGATACATGAACCGCTACAGATCTAACATCCTATCAGCAAAATCCTACTTCACAAATCACCCACCCATCCTCTTCAACGGCACATTCTGCGGAGGCATGCCCACACCATACTGGTGGAGACAACGCAAGCTATCAGGCGGACAACTCACCGAACAATGCACACACATCATAGACACCATCCGCTTCATCAGCGGTGAAATCACAGAAATACAAGCACTAGCAACCAACGGATTCATAAACAATATCAACAACTACAACGTCGACGATGCCATCGTCATGAACTTCCTCACCAAAAACCGCGCCACAGGAAGCATCCAGACCTCATGCTTCACCAAACCATCAGATAACGCCGCCATCGGCATACACCTCACCATAGCAAACAGAGAAAAAGTCTACCGCTTCAACACACACGCCTGTAACCTAACCATTCAACACAGCTCATCATCATCAGAAACAATCCTATCCACAGAAGACCCCATACTCCTAGAAAACCAAACCTTCATCAACGCACTACGCACAAATGACTCCTCCCAGATCCTCTCACCCTTCCAAGACGCAGTCGAAACACTCAAAGTCAGCCTAGCCGCCAACCTCTCCATCAAAGAAAAACGAAACATCTATATATCCGAACTCTAAAAAAAACACCACACCAACAACAACAACCCACAAAATCAAAAATTCTCCGTATCCAAATCCGGAATATGCGTAAACGCTATGCGCATATTATCATGATCTAACGCAGCATGATCACACCCTAAATGCATCGCACTCTTACCATACCGCCGCTGCAGAGAATCCATCGCCTCATTAAGAGCATCACGCCGCTTATCCCCAGCCGCAAACAAAGAAGGTGTATAATTCGTCTTCTCTACTAACCTAAACATCGTCACCCCCAGCTGCCGAAGCGGCTCACCCGGCAAATCACGCCCCCGCCATAACTTTGAAATCAACTTAGCAAAAAACAACGCATCCGAGCTAGGATCAAATCGCACCTCCTGAGACCAACGCTTCCCATTCAAATAACGTAAATCAACCACCAGCGACTCCGCTAACATCTCATAAGACCGTAACCGCGCACCAGCCTTCTGAGTCAACTTGTGCAAAACCGCCTCCGCCTCCACCGGCCTCCGCTTCCCAGGAGGCAAAATATGAGAATGCCCTATCGTACGCTTCTCCCTCACCGTATCAGGAACACTATGCCCCCGCAGCTGCATATACAACCGGTCACCCTCCACACCACCCCAAATCGTATGCAGCTCCTGCCGCGTACACCCATATAACTGCTCCACAGAATGCACCCCAGCAGCATGCAAGCGTAACTCCATATTACGCCCCACACCATGTATGTCAGACAAATCCTGTGAATACAAAACCTCAGGTAAATCATCTCCCCGTATCATAAAAAAACCATCCGGCTTACGCATCTTCGATGCCATCTTTGCCAACCAACGATTCGGCGCCACACCTATAGAACACGTAAGAGCCTCACTAAACTCATCTAACATCTCACGCTTAATAGACGCCGCCACCTCAGCCACCTTATCCTCAGTCCTCCAATTATAAGGCAACCATGCCCACATCTCATCCACAGACAAAACACCCTCCACATGGATACACCGCTCCACCACCTCCACCGTCTTATGATGCGTCTTTATATATAGCTCAGGACGTGACTGAACCATCACAAGATCAGGACAAACCACCCGCGCATCTCGCACCCTAGTCCCACTACCCACACCCATCCGCTTAGCCTCATAACTAGCCGCAATACAACAAGAACCCTCCGCCATCACAGGAACAACAACAACAGGCCTCCCACGTAACGATGGATCAAAATGCTGCTCCACTGACGCAAAATACGCATCAAAATCGACAAATAAGGCTGATAACGGACTCTCTTCAATCATATCGTTTATTAAAAATAAACGGCATACTCAAATGAACACACTTGTCAAGAGAGCAATATAAAAAATAATCACTCTAATACAAAAAAATCACAGAACTATAATCGCAAAAAACAACACAACTAGCAAAGATACACACATGTTACAAACTCACGAATATGACTTTATCAGAGTAAGAATCAAAGGAAGTTTATTCTCCGGAAATTTCAATACTCAATACCAAGACACCATTCGCGAAAAAGCCCGCCTAGGTTGGCGCCTAATACAATGCTTCGCCCCATCAACAGGACCATACGGAACAGCCAGCTACCTAGACCTAATCTTTGAAAAAACAATCACAACATAAAACAATCATAACATAAAAAATGCACCACTTATCTACATCATTACTCATCGAACGCTTCCGCAAACACCAATTCCAAGACTATGAAATAGCTCCCTACTTTGTAGTAACAACCATGCTACACACTATAGCCATGTCTTTCTTCCCTGGATTCAGCAGCACGTTGGATATAATCTCAAGCATCATTTTAATATTAGGAACCTACGCAGGCATCATGCACGTCCGTAACAAAAACGGAGGAACCTTTGGCAATGGATACATTAACAAATGGTACACACTAGGCTGGGTCACCTTTGTCAGAACTGTCCTCATAGGCTTTCCCATTATAATTGTCTTAGCATTAATAGGCAGCGCCATAGACCACCAAGTCGGAACTCAAATCGCAAGCCTAGCATTCACCATCATCATACAGTTCATATATTACTACTGGCTTGGCGAACTAGTAGCCAAGACAAACACAACAGATTTAGATCTGTTCTAAAAAAACAAACTCAAGCCAACTAATAATCAAATTTACCCTCCTCACCCTCACTCTCAATTCCTCCCTAATACCAAGTAGTGAAAAAATCAGACAAATGACAGAAAAGTTTTTGCTCCTATCAATGAGTAATACCATTTGAACTGTTAGAATGGATTGAGAGCACAACAAGATAGCA
>CALGZA010000104.1 GCA_937934595.1 uncultured Verrucomicrobiales bacterium
CAATCGGTCACCCTCATGCAGTTGGCTTCTGGTAGTTCTTTGCATAGCTAGCAGTTTCTTTTGTTCTTCTATGTTCATTCTATTATAACAAGGGACTTGAACCCTTTCTAGTTTCAGTGCATGCTACGCACACACAAGCAGATGCACTCAATGAGATGCCGCGTCCCAGTTTGCAAAAGTTCTCTTGCTTCGGTAACACTTTCTGGTATTTATAGTTCAAGCTCGTAATGTATCTCATCGAGTGATCTTAAACGTTATAATAAAAAATTGACTCTGTTTGACGATTTATTACGAAGATCAGAATTCTTGGCTAACAACCCAAGTCGAGATTCTGAATCATCAAGGCACGACCAATTAGTCTACCCTTTCATCACTAAGGGGCTAGGCTGGAAACCAAATGATTGTATACCTCAGGCTCAATTAAAAGTGCCTCAAACTATTGTTGAAAGTCATGTATTTAGGAATGCTACACCTAAATCTCGTAAACCTGATATACTTATTTCCCCAGTTTCAGATCAAGGTGACGTAATGAAGTCGGTTGCAGCCATAGAGGAGAAAAAGAGACAATTAAGTCTTTCAGATTTAAAAAATCACAGCTTACAACTCACAGAATACCAAGCACTTTCGGAATGTGTCTGGGGTATCCTTACTGATGGTGACATGTGGTTAATCAAAAGATCATTTGAAAATTGGGCTGAATTTTCCTCATTAGATGAATTATGTAAGTCATTTGATGAAGTCTATAATGCTATTGGAAGGGAGCCATCTCTTCAAAGATTGAACTTAACAGGCTCTGCAGACCTACTACTTTTAAATTATACAACTCCAAGAGAAGGTTTGATTTCGAATGATGATTTTTCCGCAGCAAAAATAGCATCATTACTTAGAAAACCTGGTGTAAACTGGGATTCTGAACTCATTGAACTAACTAAAAAATATACACCCGAGCAATTAAATGAGGTTCAAAAGGAATTTGTAAGTAGAGGGGAACTTATAACAGAAGTTGAATACTTTAAATCTTGGTTATCTGTTGACCCGGAAGGCTGTGCTATTCAAGCAGGAATACTAGACCCTCAATACTTATAATCGGGTAGGTAGCGGGTTCTAACCGTCACCCCCCACACCACCGGCCATACGGATCCGTAGCACGGCGGTTTCAATGTGTCAGACTTACGTTCCTGTAGGCTGTTCTAGTGCTTTCTTAGGATAGCGAGCATTCACCCATTGCTGTTCCAGACTATGGAGTCCCTGGCTTTCTAACCATGCGTTATTGAGTGCATTACGCACTATTTCTACATTGCAGATACGCCATTGCCCTTTTCGGCTTCTACTCGCCATATGGACTTTATCCCTCGGTGCGCCAAGCTTGATTAAATTCAATCGCCTCGCTCGTGGTCGTCCACATTGTTTCCAATAATACAACCGCATTCGTCGACGTATCCATTGTACACTGAGTGGACAGACATACAATACAGAATACCGATCATGGCTTTTAGTTCACGTCGATCCCCAGCTGTTCATACTTTTTTAGCAAAAAGTCTTTCTCTAACACAAGTTGACCTACTTTTCGTTCCATCTGAGCCTCATTAAGCTCCAGTTTTTTCAACTATCTTTTTAGCCTAATTAGAGCCTTCAAAAAGCTCTACCATCATAGTTTCGAGTTCCTTTATCCATTGACTCACCTAGAAGGAGCCACTTCATATTGCTGCGCAATATCATTCACACTACGCACCCCCTTGAGAGCTTCACTTGCCACAGTTGCTTTAAATTCAGCACTGAGATGTCATTTCTTTCGTTTCATTGTTTCTATTCTTTGGTGTTAAATGCACCTTTGAACAGAAAGATTTTTCAATATGTTGTGGCTCCGTTAGGCGGCACCACTTCTCTTGCGAGACACTGCCTAGTTGCTCTAGCGCGGGACTCTCAATAGCTATTTTAATAACAGCTTTTTCTACATATTGAGGGGCTCTGTTACTAGCAACAGGTTTACGTCTGCTGATTTCTCTTAGAACTTCTTCACCACCATTTTCATACAGTTGCTTTAAGCGATAAAAGCTGTTTCTGCTCTAGCCCATCGTCTTGCAAACATACGAGACAATGCTTGGTTGATGCGGAAGTTACCAGCCTTTCAAAAAATCACCTCACCAACTTTAAAAACTTCTTCAGCACCTTTGGTGATACCATAGCATAAACCACATCACCAGGATCAAGAACATCATCAGGCCCTGGAACATCCGCATGGATGCCACGCATCTTCGCCACCAAAACACAACCCTCAGGCCACTCCAACTCCCCCACCATCTTACCAGCTGCTATAGAGCCACTCTCCACCGTCGTCTCTATAACATCACCTGCACTCAACTTCTTGACCGTATGATACTGATCAGTTGTAATAAACTTCTCTATATCTCTGCGACTCGCCTCCCTTGGACTCACAGCAGCTATCATTCCAAAATGCCTCCCACTCGCACTAATCGCATTCGCATAATCAGCCCTGTGAATTAATGTCAGACAACTCTTCGTCCCTAAATTATAAGCCTGCAAACAAGTCATCACATTATCCTCATCACTACCACTTGCCGCCACAAAAAAATCAGCCTGCCCCACCCGCTCTTCCTCCAGCTCAGCCAAAACCGTCCCATCCGTATTGATCACAGTCGTCTTAGATAACCTACTAGACAGCTCCTCTGCCACCACAGGATCTTTCTCCAGTATCCTGACCTTACAATTCCAAGTCTCTAACATTTGCGCCAAAGAAAAACCATATTCACCTCCTCCAAAAATAACCACACGTATCTCATCATTCTTATCACTCGTCTTCTGTAACCTATCCGCCAAAACCTTCAAACTCCTTGGCTCACCAAAAATAGTCACCACATCACCAGCCTCAAGAACCGTCTTCGCACTCGGAACAAAATGCTCTCCTCCCCTAGACACTGATGCCACCCTAGTCCGCTCAGGAGCCTTCAACTGCATCAACATCTTCCCTATGGCATCACTTGTGTCACTCACCCTAACCTGCTGTAACTCTATCTTCCCTCGTGCCACCTCTTCAACAACCAAAGAATCAGGATTACGAATAAACTTAGCCAGCTCTATCGCACTCAACCTCTCCGAACTAAAAATATGATCAATCCCAAAATGACCCCTATAATCAAACAACCACTCCTCACGTTGCAAACCAGGATGCACCCTAGATATAACCTTACCAGCCTCTAACTTATTAGCCATAGAAGCAGTCATCATATTCACCGTATTATCACTCGTCAGAGCCAAAAATAAATCACAATTACCCACATCCGCCTCGAGCAAAACTGTAATACTAGTCCCATCACCATGCACCACCTTAGCATCAAGCGACTGCTCAAGATCATGAGCCAAAACAGCATTCGACTCAATCACCACAATACTATGCGCCTCACGAGACAATGACTCAGCCAAATGCCTTCCCACCTCGCCCGCTCCTACTATAATGATATTCATTAAACATTTTCCTACCCCAAACACCACACATATGCAACCGCCAAGTGCCACACAACACACACAGATAATACTCCACTAAACAACTCCAGAAATAACGAAAAAATAACCTACACTGTTGACCTTTCAGATTCACCACTCTAGCCTCCACAAATCATGGACATAACCCAAGCAACGGAAATCGTAAGCCAAGGAATAGGATACAGACTAGGCAACCAACTAGCAGAAGACAAAACCCTAGACCAAGACATCATCCTCAAAACCATCTCAGCCGTCTTCGCCGGTGAAGCAACTGCTCCTGACCAAGAAAAATTCACCGAAGCAGCTAAAATCGTTCAAGAAATAGTCACCAAAGAACTTCGCTCAGGCGGTGAAGCATTCCTCGCAGAAAATAAAGACAAAGACGGAATCCAAATCACAGAATCAGGTCTCCAATACAAAGTAATCTCAGAAGGAGAAGGTGAATCACCTAAACCTTCCGATAAAGTAACCGTCCACTACACCGGCAAGCTCATAGACGGAACAGTTTTCGATAGCAGCGTCCAGCGTGGAGAGCCAGCAGAATTCGGCGTCACCCAAGTCATCCCAGGTTGGGTTGAAGGCCTACAACTCATGAAGCCAGGAGCTAAATATGAATTCTTCATCCCACAAGAACTCGCATACGGAGAACAAGGTTCACAAGGTGCTATCCCTCCATTCGCAGCACTCGTCTTCGAAGTAGAACTCATCAAAATAGCAGAGTAATACCCCATCTACCTCCAGTCACATCACCCACAGCTATTCACTAAAATGGAACTACAAGAAGCACTAGAAATAGTCAGCTACAAAATAGGGCTCAGATTTGGTGAAACAGCTCTGGGTGATGAACTATTCCTCGATGAAAAAATCCACGAGGCCATCCTAGACAAAACCTCAGGAGCAGAGCAAGACATAGACCTCAAAGTCTACATGGCTGCCACCCAAATAGTATCAGCCGAAAGAACACGTCTTTTCAAAGTCAAAAATCAACAATTCCTAACAGACAACGCCTCCCAACCCGAAGTTCAGACCACCGCATCAGGACTTCAATACAAAGTCATCAAAGCCGCATCAGGCAACAAACCCAAGATCACAGACTCAGTCACCGTGCACTACACAGGTAAGCTCATCTGCGGAACCATTTTTGACAGCAGCCACGAACGAGACAAACCATCAACATTCGCCGTAAACAAAGTCATAGCAGGATGGTCAGAAGCAATCCAGCTCATGCAAGTCGGAGAAACCTACAAGCTCTTCATCCCAGAAGACATCGCATACGGAAAACGCGGCATGGGAAGCGACATCCCACCTCACGCCACTCTCATCTTCGAAGTAGAGCTACTAGCCATAGCATAACCCAACATGCCATCTCCCCCAGCACTAGAAATTCTCTACCAAGACGAATGGATGGTAGCTATCAATAAACCAGCCGGATGGCTCGTACACCCCGCTGCAGAACCCCAGCCAGATGACCTCGTAGCCATGAAAATCCTTCGTGACCAAATCGGCAAACGTGTTAACACCATCCACCGCATCGACCGCCCCACCACAGGAATCCTACTCATGGGAACAGACCCAGAGGTCTCTAAAACCCTCCACCACGCATTCGCTAACCATCAAATGAAAAAAACCTACTGGGCAGCCATCCAAGGATCCCCATCAAAACCACAATGGGAATGCTCAGAACCAATCCAAAAAGAACCCCACAAACCCATCAGAACAGCTCACACCAGCTTCAAACTCATCAAAACAATCTCACACCCTAAACTCACCCAAAACCCAACAAACAACAACCACCTCTCACTCATCGAAGCTATCCCACACACAGGTAGATTCCACCAAATAAGAAGACACCTCCTCCACGCCGGCCTCCCCATCATTGGGGACTATAGATACGGCGGCATAGAACGCTGTGACCACCTAGGTAACCTCCTCGACACAGGTTCAAGAATGCTACTCATGGCAAAAGAACTCCATTTCACCCACCCCATCACCAACCTACAAATAACCATCCAAGCCCCCCCAGACCCCATGTTCATAAAATGCCTCCTTGCCTAAAAATATCTCCCCCATATTAAAAAACATCTTCCGTAATCGACACAAAAAAACAGTTTGCTATCCCTAAAAATACACTACCTTAAAGACACAATGCGCATTATCACCATTCTCTCACTCCTCATCATTGGCCAGCTTTGCCTCGCCTCTAACTACTACCACAGCAATGAACGCCCACCCGCATTCCCTCGTGAATTCCGCGGCGCTTGGGTCGCTTGTGTCTACAATATCGACTGGCCAAGCAAATCAGGACTACCAGCAGCTACTCAAAAAGCGGAACTCCTAAAAATCATCAACAAAGCAGCAGAATACAAACTCAATGCCATCATCTTCCAAGTCCGCCCAAACGCAGACGCCGTATACCACTCCAAATACGAACCCTTCAGCCACTGGATCTCTGGAAAAATGGGCAAATCCCCAGGATACGACCCACTCGCATTCTGCATCAAAGAAGCACACAAAAAAGGTATCGAAGTCCACGCCTGGTTTAACCCATTCCGTGCACTCCCTAATGCCAGCATAAACACCGCCAAAAACCACATCACCAGAACCAACCCATCCATCATCAAAAACTTCCGAACATACAAATGGATGAACCCAGCATCAGGATTCGCCCGCCAGCGCGCACTCAACGTCATGCTAGACGTCGCCAGACGCTACAACATTGACGGCATTCACATTGACGACTACTTCTACCCCTACCCTCAACTCCACAAAAACGGCACACCAAAACAAATATTCCCAGACGGAAAAAACCCAGCCGCCAGACGCTACTACGTTGACGCATTCGTCAAACAAATGTACACTGCCATTAAACAAGTAAAACCATACCTCCGCGTAGGTATCAGCCCATTCGGAATCTGGAAACCAGGAGTACCCAGCGGAACCACTGCTAACATTAGCGCCTACAAACACCTCGCAGCAGACTCCAGAAAATGGCTCAAAAACGGCTGGTGTGACTACCTCTCACCACAACTCTACTGGAGAATTAAATCAGATCAATCATACACCAGACTTCTATACTGGTGGCGCGGCCAAAGCGCAGCATCAGCAAGCATGCGACCAGTCTGGCCAGGACTCGCCGTTGATCGCATCATGTCCACCACCGACCCAGGGAGACCAGCATCAGAAATCATAAACCAACTCACCCTAAGCCGTAAAATCGGACGTAACTGGGCAGGACACATCCACTGGAGCATGAAATCACTCATCCAAAACCGCGATGGTATATCCACCAAGCTCAAAACAAACGCATACATAGCACCAGCACTTATCCCCCCCATGTCATGGATCCCATCACAAGCCACTGCCCCACCTAGAATCAAAATCTCTAACAGCCGTAATAACACAAAAATCACTTGGCCAAAAGTCCCAGGAGCAGCTAAATACACCATTCAAACCAGAAATGGTAAGAACTGGCGCTCAGTCGCCGTAACCTATAATAACTACATCACCATCAAAGGAAAACCAAACGCCATCGCAGTCGCATCAGTAAACCGCATCGGCATATCCAGCAAACCAACAGTTCTAACAAAAAGATAAACCCTCCTAGACCACCCTACTATTGCCTATTAACAAACACTGTGCAACATTTCAAATATGAAAACCCCCATAAAATCACTCCTCATCATCGCTCTCACCATCGGCCAACTCACACTCACCCTATCCGCCAAAAAATTCTCCACCAAACAAAGCGATGACATCAGACTCCAAATCTACCTAGACCAACAACACTTCGGACCAGGCATACTCGACGGCAAACCAGGAACATACACGCGCCTCGCACTTCAAGCATACAACCAAAAATTCGGCTACAACAAAAACAGCGATAAAGAAGCGCGTCAAGCTGCAAAAAAACAAATCAAAAACATCTTCGCCATGGCTACCGTCCCACCCATAGCAGAAAAATTCGTAAACCCAGACCTACCAAGTGACAAAGACAGAGAACTGCAAGCTAAAGAAAAACAACTCTCATACAGATCTCTAGCAGAATTCATGGCAGAAAGATACCACACCACTCATGACATACTCGCACAGCTCAACGGCTACAAAAAAATGAAAAACCTCAAACTCAGATCACCCATCAGAGTCCCTAACGTCAAACCATTCCTCATCGAAGACCTATCCAACGGTAAAGGATACAAACCACACAGCAACCTCAGTCGCAGATGGGTCGTCATCGACACCAAAAAAAAGCAACTCCGCATCTTCGAAGCCAGATTCAAAAAACTCACCTCAGAAGAAAAGAAAAAAATCCCAGCTAAAGCCATGATCGTAGAAGACAACTACAACCCATGGGACGAATCAAAAGCAAAACTCATCGCCGCATTCCCCATCACTCCAGGTAAAAAAGAATTCATCCACTACGGTGAATGGAAAATAAAAAACGCAGTCGAATTCCCAGGCTGGCGCTACGATAAATCACTCCTAAAAACAGGCGTCCGCAGCAAAGAATACCTAGACATCCCAGCCGGCCCTAACAACCCAGTCGGAGTACTCTGGCTAGGACTCACCAAATCAGGAATCGGCATCCACGGAACCAACAACCCACGCACCATAGGCCGCGCAACATCATCAGGATGCATCAGAATGACTAACTGGGACGTCGTACACGTCCCCAAATACGCACGCCCAGGATCCACCGTCATCATCAAATAAACCATAGAGCAGAGCCTAATGACTCCCCAACCACATCAAAACGGACGTGCAGTTCTCCCTCATCCAGCTTTCCAAAGTAGTTCTCCAATTTACCTTCACATTTACCAAGGTTTATTCCTTGCATAACTAGTAGTAGCAGAACGGCCGCTCTCCTCCCCCCAACTTGCTTGCCCTAGGTTCATCATATTTTTTATACAAGGGACTTATACCATTTTAACTGTTAGAATGGATTGATAGCACAACAAGATAGCACAACAAGATAGCAAGAGTAGCCAGGCAAGAGGAAAGCGCATAGTGGACTATGCAACTGACGAATAACGAAGCTACTCTTGATATATTATTTTGCGCTTCAAAAAAGCAGCTCTGCTGCTGGTCCCAAATATATTGAAACTACTATCAACCCAGAATAACTGTGAAAATGGTATTCAAACCTTTCCAAATGCATGCTACGCAAACAATAGCATGTGGACTCAAAAATTAGAACTTTACTATTTTTGGGGAAATCTGAGTTCGCCCTTGTGATATTTTTGTGTCACCTATAACTTTATATTAAATGAAACATTTACTAATAATTACATTATCTATATTCTTTGCTCCACTACTTCATGCAGTAGGGAACATTGTAATTAAGGATGTTGGAGATTTAACCAAAAAAGGGTTTGTATTCGATGTCACCAATAATCATTTCAGCGATGAGGTGATTCTCATCCGTTTTAAGATTCCCGAAAAATATCATTTTGGTGAAGCTATGGGTATTAAGCCGTTTCTGGGAGTGTCATTCTACGAGCCAATTGATAAGTCTGCTCGCGAAGCCAGACTAATCGGAACAGCAGGAACTAGATTGGATCTTTTGGTGGAGAAGACTGGAAATAAGTTTGGCGGTAGCTTAACGTTAATAACTGCAGAAGCGAAAGACAAGTATCAAGAATTCCATTTTAACCAAGGTAGCGGATCCCCCCCAATGCTCATTCATATACCACTACAGCTCTTATTAGAGCTTCAAAAACCAACTAAGTAATTAGAGCATCAACCTATAGTCAACTGACCCATACGTTGGCACAATTCGAGGCTTTTCTGGCCACAATCCACTGAAAAAAACGAAAAAACCACACAAACTCTAGTCAAATCATTTGTATGAACAAAGGTCTGGCTCACGATGAACTTCAGCCATAAAGTCTAAACTAGAATAATGAGTATGCACAAAATCTGTAAGTCTATCAATTTTCACGCCAAAGAATGGCATGACTACTGCAATTGGCGTAAAAGGCAATTCACAGAATTCAAGTCTTTAGACTCAACTCTCCAGAATAGTATATTCACACCTCAACTAGACCACGATTGGAACTTCGCTGTTAATACAGGTAATTTTCTTACTGATGTCGTTAATGATTTAAACTTCGCTAAGTCATATTGCGTAAGACAAGATGCTCAAATCATATTATCATTTGATTTCATAGATAACGCTGATCCAAACCGTCAAACTATAGGCTTTGACATTCTCGATGGCGCTCTCGATTATTCATTACTAACTAATTTCGGTAACGATATAAGCATCGTTAACAAATATTTAGATACTAGTGGATTAATTTCCAGCAGAGAAGACGTTATCAAGGTGCATCAATGGTTCTTATCAGAGATGCCAAATGACGGCCATGTTCATGGCTCAAAGATATGCGCTGTATACCCAGAAATTGAAACCCCAAAAAAATGACTCTAAATTAGATAACTTCAACGTCTCAAAAATTTGAACCCTTTCTAAGGTCATGACATACTATAGTCACATACAATCAATTAACATATACAAATGTCTATCAGAACGATCCTTACCAGCTGCCTCTGTATCATCACCACCACCATCACCCATGCAGCGAACTCTGTATCGCAACAAACATTTCAAAATTGTAAAACTATCATCCTGGCAGAAACTCTTAATCAATTAAATGACATACACTGTCTAATCGTGAAAAAAGACGACTGGCAT
>CALGZA010000105.1 GCA_937934595.1 uncultured Verrucomicrobiales bacterium
CCCTTATCCAACTTCTCATTTTAAAATTTTCTCTTCAATCGAAAACAAACTGTCCAATTTCTTAGATTTAAGAATACCTTGGTATTTAGCTGATTCATCTATCTTGAACATAACACTAAGTGCCTTCAAATGCTCTTTAGATGCTTTTTGAAGACTCTTTTCATAATCAGATACAAAGGAAAAAAACGTTTTCTCTCCCATCAGAGTCAACATAAGCCCAGCTCCATATTGTTTATTCTTATCAGCTTTTTCAAGAGCACCATATAGTGTATTATAATTGATTGCATCATTACCCCTCTTTCTATACCACTTGTAATATAAAGCTAAAAAATCAAATGCATATTCAGCCCTATGATTATTAAAAGAGTTAAGCATGGTGGATAAACCTTTACTACCAGTTCTTTGCTTCAAAACAGCCATTATTTCTTTGCTGCCCTCCTTATCTTTCTCAATACTATAAACTGGCATCCTAGTTAAGATAATATCTTCTACGTCTCCTAGAAATCCAACTCTAGACAAGTTGATAAACTCATTGCCCAAAAGTCGCTTCGTATCATAACTATAAGCTCCAGAAATCAGACCAATAGGATACTGATATTTTTCGGCCAATTGAACCGCGCTTGAAATAAATCCAGGATGCCGTAATATGTCATCCAACAAAAAACTAACCATCCCCTCGCCATCGCTGCTTGATGAAGGTACGAAACCAGCATGGTAGCGTCTTTTCTTCGTGACCTTTATCCATTTCAATGACTCGCGCCCTTTCTCAATCTTCACTATGTTTGCCATTTTTCGATCCATCATATCCAACAACACCTTATGCCTCTTATTTAGAGACAACAACTGTAACGTAAAATTCACCAATTCCTGAATTTCACCATACTCTACAAAACGCATCTCTTTTGCTAACTTAAATTCCCCAGCATCAAAATAAGCCAGAAAACGCTCAGCAAATAATAAATTTGCTACTGGCTTAGGATTCAACTTGAGCAACTCTAGCCAATCATATAAATCAGATAGCAACATCTTCACATCATTACCATCAATTGCACTAACCATTTCATCCTCACTCGCTAATAAAAACTTCTTATAAAAAGATAATTTACCTGCAAATACTTGATTTACGGCCTTAACTCTACTGATGAAATCAAGATCAATAACCCCATGATCTTGCTTAAAAACAACATACTGACGCAGATACTCCAAACGGCTAGGAAGATAAATAAGATCTGATGTAGAATATAAATAATCACTATTTTCAGAAGCAGTGGCAAGCAAACTTTTCTTAACAATCGCTAAATTCACTTCATTAAATAAACTGTCTCCCTTCTTAGAAAAACTTCCCAAATATGCCTTAAAAGAAGTATCCGCATAATAAGCAATGCCCATCATCTTTAGATAAAAAACTCTTAACGCATTAACTCTCCGCTTCAATAAAATTGACTTGGGTTTATCGATCCCTTCATAGTGATATTTACCTTTCTTTTCATCAGCATAAATGATTTCTACTGTTACACGAAACAGTTCAGTCACATGCTGACCAGATGACAAAAATTGAGCCGCATTTTTTCCTAGACTACTAACATAATCGTTAAAAAACTCTAATGACTCAATGTAAAGTTCATGCGTTCTCTTGTTTTTTTCAATGTCCTCCTTAAGTATTTTACTAACCTCATCCAATACTTCTCCATTCCCCTTCAACAAATTTAACGCCTTGTCTCTCTGCTTTCGGTATAATTTCATCGCAATAGGCACCCTAGCGCGTCGGGAACCAGCCTCGTCCAACAACAAATTCGCCAACCTCGTTGCAGCCACCCCACTCTTGTCTAGCTGCTTCGCGTTCCAATACATGTGTTCCGCACGCTTAATATCTCCATTTGCATAATCCGCCGAAGCAATCTGTATCAACAAACTAGCATCATCTGGACGTATCCGTGTTAACTCTAACAAAAGATTTCTACGCTTCTCATGCTGGTCACTCAAACGGTATATCTCAGATAAAGCCATGATCGGAGCCACAGACTTCGGAGAACTCCGCCTCCTCCTCGTAAACTCATCAACCAATTTAGCGATACCACCCTCTTGCTTCACGCTCTTAGCCAACTCACCTGCCCAGCGAACCCGCTCATCTAAATCCTTACAATCATTATACAAACGCCAATAAAGCAACTCAGCCTGCTTATGACGACCAGACTCACTATTCAACGATGCTAGCTTCGCATAAATCTCACTATCGCCATCAAATCGCTGAACACCTTTCCTCAGCCCCTCAAGTGCAGCTACAGCTCCCTTAGTTTCACTCAAAAGATCCACCTCAGCCAACCAAACCTGCTTATCACCAGGGGACAAACTCTTCCACTTCCTTATCGTCGACAACGCCAAATCCATCTTACCCGCGCGCTTATAAATATCACTTAATCGCCTCAAATAAACCACCTTCAACTCATTCGGTAACTTAATTAACTCCTCCATGCTAGCAGCAGACTTCTCAAGCTGAAGACCACGCTCGTAAACACGAGACAACTGCAGTAAATTTATAGCAGTCTTTCCAGCTTCAAGCTCCACCAGTAAAACATTAGCTCGCTTTTTATCACCTGAAATACTATACAAATCAAACAACAAAAACTTCTCCATATCACTCAAAACCTTCTTTGTACTCAGAACATTAACATATTCATCCACCTTCTCAGCCTTCACTATCAATCGTAAAACAGAACCAATAGCCTGATCCACCTCAACAGGCTTCTTCGCCAAAAACAAACCACGATAAGCACACTCCAAAGCCAACTCATCATCCTTAAACAACTCCGCCGTCCTCACCGCAGACCCAATAAATCCCAAATCTGTCTTATACTTCTCATAATTAGACTTCACCATCCCAAGCGCCAACTCACCCTCCGCATTCAAAGCAAGAGCATCTAACAACCTGATCAAACCATCCCTATCCAAAGCAGGCTCTATCCCCCTCCACACCCTCACCGCATCATACTTACGCCCCCTATCATAAAAAAACTGAGCAGCAGAAATAGCCGTATCCAAAGACCCAGGATAAGCCTTAACCGCACCAAGATAAGCATCAATAGACTCCTTCTCAAAACCATACTTACTCAACAAACTAGCATACTTCACCGCACTAACAGCACTCGCCTTAACCAACCTCTTATAATTCGACAAATCATTCAACACATCCTTCCCAACCTTCAAATCATGAGACAACCCAGCACGCCTCAAATGCAACGCCGCATCCTCAGGCCTCAACTTAATCATACCATCTATCAACTGACGAGCCGCATGCAAATCCTTCGAAGCCCTCAACATCCCCAAATAAGCACCCCTCAACTCATCATCCATTGGCGACTTCTTCAACAACCCCTGATAAATCCTCTTCGCCTCATCATAACGCTCCACCCCCACCAAAACCTCAGCCAACCTCTGCTCCAAATAAACCCGCTGCGGATACCGCTTCACCAGCTCAGTAAACTCCACAATCAAACCATTCACATCCTCCTCACGATTATAAACCAACGCCACCTGCCCCACAACCTCCCTCTCAAGCCATGACCCCGCACCACTCAATTCCAACGTATCAACATAAGTAATCAACGCCTTATCACGCTCACCCAGCCTCGACAAAATGTCACCCACACGCAACGTCCTCAAAGCCCGCTTATAAGGATCCTTCGTCACATCCCTCAACTTAACCGCAAACTCCAAAGCAGCCGGCGCTAAACTATCCGCCATCAAAATATCAATCACATCCTCCATCAGCTCCTGATCCTTCGGATTCTTCTTCGCCAAATCCTTCCAATGAGCCACCGCCTCATCCGCCTTCCCCTGACGCGTCAAAAAGCGCCCCTTCAACTTATTAACCGTCAACATCAACCCCTCAGCACCCTCCACCTTACCAGCCAACTCCAACGCCTTATCCAAATCCGCAACAGCCCTACCAAAATCCAACAACCTCCCATAAGCCCTCGCCCTATCCAAATACAACTGAGCTCCACCACCACCCAGCTTCACCCCCTCCGTCAGCACCTTTACAGCCTCCTGCTCCTTCCCCTTCTGCATCAAGAAATAAGCATACAGCTGCTTATCAGCCACCCCACCCTT
>CALGZA010000106.1 GCA_937934595.1 uncultured Verrucomicrobiales bacterium
CGAATCTCTCTCAATCTATGGAATAGCATTAGCTCTCCAGAGGGAGCAAAAAAGAAAAGCTTACCCAAACGTCAACTCAAAGCTGTAGCAGACCAAGAATTTTTAGAACAAATCATCTTTTCCCGAATGTAGTCCCCCTGGATTTGTTATTGTGAAATGAAGTATATGTAGTATTATAGAAAGTAAGTTAAGGTAACCTCCACTCTGTATGAAAGTAAAACTAACAACAACTCTCTTATCGGTCATTATAGGCAACACAGCTATTGCGACTGAATTATGGTATCCGGGTTCTATGGTTGGACTCCGAACTGATGGGACTGTGGGGTTTGTTCTTGATGGGAATCCCCCTAGTGACGATGACTTGGATAATAATGGGGTTTTGGATGATGGAGCATCTGTGATATTGAATGATGGTTTAAATGTTGATAGTGAGGCGTTAGGAGCTGCTGCGGGGATTGATTTGAGTGGTAATAATTTTGATTGGTATATTAATTTTAGGATCTATGACAGTGACGGTATCTTTTCTTTTACTGAGAACTTTGATGATAGTGTGAGGTTTAATGTGTCACCTATAGTTTCTAATATAGATGATACGAGCAGGGGGGCGGCAGGTCCTACATTTAGTGATACGTCGTGGAATTCACGGACGTATGCGAATTATGATTTTTCAGCTGGACCGGGAGGTGGATGGTTTGATGTTACTATAGAGTTAGATGAAAATACAGGTGGGGCGCAATCTGCGGGTGGTTTGGGTATAGGTTTTTATAACGGTTCTTCAACGAGTCTAGGTGATTTTGGTGGGATAGGGTATGATGCAGCTCCTGAGGGGCCTGCGGTGATAGATTCTGACGCAAATGGTAACAGTTTTGGAGCTTCTATAACTATCCCTGAACCGTCTGTTCCTATGCTGGGAATTTTTGGGTTTTGTTTTTTGATTCTGCGGAGACGATAAGATTTTTTTTTCTGACTGTGAATTTAAGCTGAACTTTTCAGTTTGTATTTATTTAGACTACTCTGATCCATATTAATTTAGTTATATGTTCTTATTTAAATTGTTCGTTATGTAGGATGATTTTGTCAGCTTTATTTATGCCTGCACGAAGTGTGTATTTTGATTTCTTGAATACTGGTGCTTTGAATAGTTCTCCTTTTATACGTCTGCAGTAGATGAGCTCTCCCGTTTGAGACTCTGTAAGTTCTACTACTGAATTAGCGTTTGGTAATTTTACTTCCTTGAGGTATCCGATTACTTTGCGCCCATCATTTTCGCTCATATTGAACGTAATAGGCCATCCAGTGAACTGTGCTTTGTTTCCTTTACTTATATCTGCGAAACGGGGCCAGCATTCAAAGGTTATGTTTTCAGTTTTTTTATTGATACGAACGAGGCCATATCCATCACCACGATTCTCACTGGAGGAATTTTTTCTGATAATGTTTATGTCGAGTTGGTCAGGATTAGCATAGGCAAACATGGTGATTTTATTACCTAATCCATCTAAGTAGTCGTCTACCCAAGGTAATGGCGATTTGATTTTTAGGCCGCGACCTTTGCTTTCGTTTTTTGGCCACCACCATCTTCCGTAAATTGTATTAACTAGTGCTGGGTTAGTAAATGACATGGGGCCGTCACGGTGATTTTCTATGCCATGCTTTACTACGACAGCTAGGTGTTGATCACCACAGAGGTGGGTAGCTCTAGCTGAACGTAGTTTTTTGAGTGCTTTGTTGCGTCCTTTTTGAGGCCATCCATTACAATCTAGATCAGCGAGGAGTCTGTTTTTTCCGTTGCCGTGCATATGAACTGCACCACAGAAGGCAGTCTGCGAGAGGGCTATTTTTATGACATCGTTCTCCCAGTTTCTTGTCCAATGGTCTAAAAACTTTAATTGTCTTTCTCCCAGAAGTTTAAGTCCGTCTAGGTTTATAGCGTTACGGTCATATTTAGGGTCATTGATGTGATCTGGACGAGGTCCCATTTGAGGGATTTTTCCGAGCGGTGCGGATTTAAATTTACGGTCTTCTAGAATGGCAAAGCTAACACCTCCGACATTAAGCTCTGTGTAATAGACTCCGATTCCTTGCAAGATTGGTGAAGGGTCAAATGGGTCAGGAAGATTCCAGGTTTGCTGTCTTGTTACCATGTTTACATAGGCTGCTGGGTACATGTATCCGCCATCTGATGCGCCGCTTATTCCGTTTGAAACGGCACCGGCTTCGCCCCATAAGTTAGGGTGGCCGACATCATGGTCATCTACTATGCAAACGGTGGGCCGATCTCGCATTAGATCTCTGAATTGCATGCCGAACTGTAGCCAGCCGAAGGTAGCTTCATCATGAACATAGTTTTGATCACCAGCGAAGAAGAGGAGGTCTGGATCTTGCGATTTTAAGTTGCTGATGAATTGAGTTCTTGAGAATCTTTCCTTGTCTTTATGAGAATTACAAGACATGGAGGCTACTGTGATTTCTTCTTTATCTGATGGGTTTCGGCGTATCAGGCCTTCGAATTTTGAGATATCTCCTAGGCGAAGACGAAAGGGGATGTTTAGGGTATTATCCCAATTTTTTACTTTGAAGTGAACTGACCAGCCTGGATAGATGACAGGTTCCTCAGCTATTTTGATCCAACGGTTGTTTTTTTTGATTTCAAGAGATACTATTTTTGGTTCTTTAGGGAGTAGGGGGAAGCATTGGCCAGTTATTTTAAGGATTCCGTTGTCGTGGGTGTATAGTGAGAAAGCGATCGCTTTACTTCTATGGATACTACGTAGCCAGTCACGCATTGATTTTTCTCGGGATGATTCTCCGGTGACTGGCTTCCACCAGTTTCCAATTGCGACGTTGTCAGAATTTTTTGCCCATTTGGTTTTGTTGCCAAAAGGGTTAGGTTGGTAATATGGGATTCCGGGTTTTATTTTTGGTGATGCTTTTACAAAGGCAAGAGACAGTAAGGCAAGTATGATGGCTGTATTGATGTGGCGATGAATTAAGGCGTTTTTCATGAGATAAGATGTGATGTATGGTTTTTTATATCTGAAATTTATTTATTGCAAGAGACTGGTGGGGGGAAGGTTAGTAATTTTGATGGTGAAGATGTCATCCAGGTTACACAAGTAATATCATTTTCACAGTTATTCTGGGCTGATAGTAGTTTCAATATATTTGGAAACAGCAGCAGAGCTGATTTTTTGAAGTGCAAAACAATATATCAAGATTAGCTTCGTTATTCGTCAGTTGCATAGTCCACTATGCGCTTTCCTCTTGCCTTGCTGCTCTTGCTATCTTGTTGTGCTATCAATCCATTCTAACAGTTAAAGTGGTATAACTTGCTTAGCCTGTGTGATTAAAAAAATCAACACGCAGTGTGATCTCTAAACTAGAAAAACTTATGACACGATTCAGTTTAGACCGTGGCAAAGTATACTTTCGGTGTGATGCACTGGTAAGGTGCGTTATCTGCGATTTCTTTTATCTTCGCGCCCTTATTTTAGCGCCCTGATCTTATGGTGTAACGTGGAATGCATAGAACACCTCTAATGGGCGGGTAACGCCATTATACTAAATGAAAAAATGAGTCATCCCAAGTGTCTGAATACTGTTATTGCCCGCATCAAATAAGGCAAGCGTTGAAGGATGCATAGGTTTTACACAAGATTATTTATTAACTCTGGTGTTGTTGTTAGTTTGTTCCGCCGAATTGGCTTTGGGAGGTTATTCTTGAGTTATAGTTTTTTTATGTCGCCCATGAATAGGCAGTTGCCTGTTGCTTTGTCTTGGATGGCGAAGAAGAAGGGCTTGTTTATTTTGATAGTGAAGGGTTGTTTTTTCAGTACACTTTTTTCCATCAAGACTGCGGTAGCTGCTGTAGCGACTGTGCCTTTTTCGCCTACTTCAATGTTAGCTTTGTGAAATATAGCTCCAATTTTAATGTCGTCTCTGGTTCCAAACATGTTAGTGAAGTCTGCTTCTTCAGAAAATGCTAGTGACATGCCGAGTTCTTTAAAGGTGTCTTTAAGGTCGATGGAGGGGGAGTCTATCTTGAACTTGGGGATGAAGAGTTGGATTTCTTTTGATGGTAGAGATTTTGCTTTTGCTAGAGTGTTAGCATTAATGTCTTTCATTGTTGCTCCGAGTTCTTGGTTTTTTTGGGGGAGTATGATGAGGAGCTGGAAGTTACTGGGGCTGCTATATGGTATGGTTATGAGCTCGTAATTGTTTTCTGCATGGTAGCCGAGGTGTGTGGTGGTTGACATGGTGTCTACCTGGTGTGAGGTTCCGCTGTCAGTTATGAAGTTACGTTTTGCGGTTTTCGATGGACTGAATGCTTTTTGCCATGATGCTTTGAAGTAGATGCTGTTGACTAATACACTCGTGGTTAGTGGGGTAATTGAACGCTCTGGGAGCAGGTTGTTTATTTTATTTTTTGTGGCTTTGCTGACGTAGTTGTTGATGTGGTTCCTGCTTTGATCTGGATGTTTTGTGAATGGGAGTTTTTCTACTTTGGAGTGATAGTTGTTTTTGAGTGTGTTGGTGAATGATTCTTTTATGTTTAAGTTTTCTTCTATGAATATTTTATTAGCGATGAGTAGTTCTGTCTTGTTTTGTATTGATTTCTCTGGCTGTTTTTTAGAAGTTCCTGTGATGAGGTTTGTGTGGTATTTCTTGGCCTCTTTATTGATAGTCTGCTGTGAGGCTCCGAGTCTGAGGATTTTGTGCATTTCTTTATTTGTTTCGCCGGCGGCTCCGTTGTAGGCCATGAGCATGGCTGTTTGGATGGAGAATGGTGAGTAGCAGGTGTTGGTGCTTTTTTGTTGGATTTGTGAGTAGAGTTCTAGGCCAAGTGTATTTGAGGCTGTTACGAGGTTTTCAGTGGCGGTGGTGATTTGCGTGGCGACTGAGAGGCTGGCTATTACTGTAATTATTGATTTTTTCATAATGTTACTTACTATTGATTTTGGTGGTGAGTTTTGTGACATGTTTTTTTTTAGTCACTTAGGTAGGGATGGTTAGATGGGTTAGTGTGACGTTTCTGTGGCTATGGTTTATGGATTCATGTTTACACAGTTATGCAGTAAGCCTAAAACATTTGGGTGTGTGGTAGGCGAGGGGTATGTGGTAGTAGCCTGTCCTACTGTGCGCTTTGCTTGTGGTTTGCTGGTCTCAGTGTGTTGATAGCTATTTAATCGATGCTAATAGCATCTGTGAAACAGATCAGATAAGTGGTTGTGATGCATTCTCAAGAATAGTTTCTAAGAGAATGCTTCATTTCTTTTAAGCTGTTATTATAGCTTGGGAGGTGTTTTTTTTGGTTATTAGAGGTTTCCTTTTTTCATTTCTGCGACTGCGAAGTTGGCGGCTCTGGCTGTGAGAGCCATGTAGGTGAGGGATGGGTTTTGGCATCCTGATGATGTCATGGCTGCTCCGTCTGTGCAGAAGACGTTTGGTGCGCCCCAGACTTGGTTGTGTTTGTTTAGGACTGATTCTTTTGGTGAGTTTCCCATGCGCGCAGTTCCCATTTCATGGATACCAAGTCCTAGAGCTGGTTTGCTGTGGTAGGTGACGATGTCTAGTGCTCCCATGGATTCTAACATTTCTGCTGAGTCAGCTTTCATGTCTTCCCGCATGGCGATTTCATTGGTCTGGAAGTCTGCGTCTGCGACGACGAGTGGGAGTCCCCATTTGTCTGTTTTTTCTTTGCTGAGTGAGATGCGGTTATTTTCGTAGGGGAGGCATTCTCCGAATCCGTACATGTTGATGAACCATGGGCCGAATGATGTGAGTTCTTTTTTGAAGTCTTTTCCGAATCCTGGGATGTGGCGTTTCCAGTTTTGGCGGTATCCTTCTCCTTGGTATCCGAATCCACGGAGGTAGTTTGCTTTTTCTGGTTTTTCGTTGAAGTTTCTGTATCTGGGGATGTAGAATCCGCCTGGTCTTCTGCCGTATTGGACTTTGTCTTGGTGTTTGTCAATGATGCCTCTGGATCCGACTGAGAGGTGGTGGTCCATGAGGTATCCACCGAGTGCTCCGCTGTCATCCATGCCGTTTTGGTATCTGTTAGATGTGGAGTTCATGAGTATGGCTGTGGATGCGACGGCTGAGGCGTTAAGGAAGATGATTCTGGCGAAGTATTCTGTGGTTTCCATGGTGACTTCGTCTATGACTCTGACGCCGATGGCTTTTTCTTTATTTTCATCGTAGATGATGGAGTGGACGATGGCGTGAGTTTTGAGAGTCATTTTGCCGGTGTTTTCTGCGGCACGCAGTGTGGCTGACTGGCTGCTGAAGTAGGCACCGTATGGGCAACCTCTGAGGCAGAGGTTTCTGTATTGGCATGATGCGCGACCGAGTGCGAGTTGTTCTGGTGTGGGGTCTGTGAGGTGAGCGATGCGAGCTGGTATGACGGTGCGGGTGTTCCATTTTTTTTCTACACCTGCTTTGAGTTCAAGTTCTGAGGGGGTGAGGGCCATTGATGGCTGGAAGATGCCGTCTGGGAGTTGTTTTAGTCCTTCGAGGCTGCCGCTGATGCCGGCGAATTTTTCGACGTATGCGTACCAGGGTTCTAGGTCTTTGTAGTTGATGGGCCATGGGATGGCGATGCCTTCTTTGGCATTGGCTTCGAAGTCCATGGGGCTGAGTCTGTAGCTTTGTCTGCCCCACATGACGGATCTGCCGCCGGTGTGGTATCCGCGCATCCAGTCGAAGCGTTGTTTTTCTTCGTATGGGTGATCTTGGTCATCGACGAATAGTTCGTTGTGAGCGGGTCTGATGGTGTATCCTGTGCGGGCTTGTTTGTGTTGTTGTTTACGTATTTCTTGAGATGGTTTGTTAAGCCATTTTACCTGCCATGGTGCTGCGTTGGTATTTTTGTAGTCTGTGATGTGTTCTAGTTTGTGTCCTCGTTCTAGGACGAGTGTTTTTAGTCCTTTTTCTGTGAGTTCTTTGGCTGCCCATCCGCCTGAAATTCCTGATCCTACTACGATGGCATCATAGGTGTGAGATGCTTTTCCTTTTGTGGTGTTCATGTTTTTTTGTGGTATGATGGTTATGATTGATTACATGGAGTATGGTTTCATGCCTGGTTTGAGTGGCATGTCTGGAATCCATTTACCTGGGACGAGAGTGAAGTCGAATGCTTGGGTGGCGCCTATTTCTGAGTTTACGTAGCAGAATTTGGTAAGTTCTTTGAACTGGTGGAGGAAGGTTTTTCGTTGTGGGGATCCTGCTTTGATGAGTTGTTCGCGTTTTAGGAGTGTTTGTTCGTGGTAGTTGGTAAGGAATGTGACTTGTTCTTCAGGGTTGAGTTTGTCCATTGCTTTGCTGGTTTGTTTGACGCAGCTTTTCATGATTTGAGCGAGGCCTTGGGTGATGATGTCTTGGTCTTCTGGTTCGAGGCAGTCCTTGACGAGGAGTTCGATCCAGCCTGGGACTCCTGCTTCGATGGCGCCTGGGGTGTCTGTTTTAGGGATGATGGCTTCTGCTAGGATGGCTACTTGTTTTCTCTGGGAGGGGCGGAAGAATGTGAGCTGTGAGGGGTCGAATGTTTCACCGATTCTGGCGAATACGCTTTTTGGGAGTGCGACGCTGCTGCTGGCTGTGACAGCCATTATTTTTAAGAGTTCTCTTCTATCCATGCTGGCAGAGTAGTTGGAGAGGTGAGGTGGGGCAAGGAATTTTGATTGGTGATTGGTGATAGGGTGTGTGGGATTTTGTTGAGAGTTGTGCTGGTTGATGTTTTTTGATGTAGTTGATTTTGGTGTTTTAGAGTTTTTTTTTGGAGTGAGTGCCTGATGGGTTAGAGTGAATATGGGGAAGTTTCTTCTCTGGAAAGATTAGTGGGAGGTTCGGTTTTTTCTCCAGGCTGTGGTGTTTGGTTTAGTGAGGAGGGTGAGGGGCTGGTTGTGGAGACTGAAGGTGTTGATGATGTGCTTGAGGAGGATGATGGAGGCTATGGAGTCGAAGAGGGCATGGTGCCAGGTGATGGAGGCAGTGGTTGTATGGGCTTTTGAGGCTAGTGTGGAGATTTCTTGTTCTAGCTTTAGGGTTTGGCAGAGTGGGCCAAGGGAGTAGTCTGTGAGATCTGGGTAGGCTGCTCTGGCGAGGTGTAGTGTGTCAACCCAGGGTCCGAAGCCGTGTGCAGGGAAGGCTTTTAGGAATTTTTTTTCTGTTCCGTGACCGTGTGCTACTATGATGTTGTTGTTGAGGCGTTTTTTGATTTCTGGCCAGAGGAGCATGAGTTTTGGGGCGTTGAGGAGGTGCTGCTTGGTGATGCCGTGGACTTGTTGTGCTGACCAGGTGATTTTTTTGTTGGTGTGGATGTATGACATCCAGGTGTCTGCGAGAGTGGTTGTAGCTTGGTTGATGTGTGGTGGTGGTGACCAGGTGGCGGTAGCAATTTGTACTGGAGTGTCTGTGCCGCCGGCTGAGGTGCCGGCGGACTCGAAGTCAATGGAGGTGAAGGTGGCTTGGTTTATCACCGAGGTGATGGGTTATTTGATGGTGAATGAGCGTCCTCTGTTTTCTCTCCAGGCGCGTTTGAGGGAGTTGTAGAGGCCGTCTATGTCACCTTTGTCGAATAGTCTGTATTCGACGGTAAGGGAGTGGGTGGTGACGGCGTATTCTTTGTGAACAGAGGTGTTAGTGTCAACGCCAACGCGCTTGCCGTTTTGGTTGATTAGTTCTTTTGCTCTTTTGGTGATGTTTGTGGCGATATTGGATTTGTTGTTTTCTCCGATGACTTCGAATGCGTAGAATCTGACGAGTCCGGCCCCGTTGATTTGGATATTTACTTCGTGAACTAGTAGTCCTTCGATGTAGTATGAGTGAGTGTTGATAGCGGATATTCTGTCTAGGGCTACCATGTAGTTTCCACCTGGGAGGTTGGCTTCCCAGAATCTTTTGTTGCTAGATGATACGTCTGTGTTGGTGGAGTTATTGTTTCTGTTTTGGGCAAAGGCGGACTGGCTGAGGATGAGTAGGCCAGTTATGGCTGGAAGTATGGTTGATTTGAGTATTGGTTTCATTGTATTGAGTATTGGTTTCATTATATTGTGTATTATGTTTATTTAGCTGTTATTACTGTAATATAAGTTGTTTTTGGGGAATGGATACAGGTAATTTTGTAATATGTGTTTTTTATGTTAATGAGTGAGAGTGGGATTGCAAGTTTGGAAAATAGGTGATTATTTATATTTATGCCAAATTTTCGACCTAATGTTGCTGCGATTATCCAGAATAAGGATGGTGAGGTTTTAGTTTGTGAGAGGAAGAATGATAGGGGTGCTTGGCAGTTTCCTCAGGGTGGTGTGGATGCTGGGGAGTCTGATCTGGAGGCATTGGAACGTGAGATTATGGAGGAGGTGGGGATAGCTGCGAGTGATTATAAGGTTCTGGATTCTAGGGGGGGGTATTATTATTTTTATCCGGGTCATATCCGAGTGAAGAAGAAGTGGGATGGCCAGGAGCAGAGGTATTTTTTGTGTAAGCTGAAGAAGAAGTCTAGTGGGCCGGATTTGGGGAAGGATAATCCGGAGTTTAGGGATTTTGACTGGGTTTTACCTGAGGATTTTGATGCTGGTTGGTTGCCTGGTTTTAAGTTGGAGGTGTATCGTGAGGTGATGCGTGATTTTTTTGGGGTTGAATTGTAATGTGGTGGTGAAGAGGAGGAGGAGGGGGCTGGGGGTGGTGTTTTTTTGTTATGGGGTTGCGGTGTGTGTTTTGGTGGTTATAGTTTTTTATGGTTATTGATATGGAGAGTTTAGAGGGGATGGAGAAGTTGAAGAGGGTTCAGTTGGCGACTACGCTGCCGGGAGCGAAGCCGGTTTGCTTGGTGGGTAGTGTGTCGGTAGATGGGGTGAGTAATTTGGCGCCATTTTCTAGTGTGACGCATTTGGGCTCGACGCCTGTTTTGCTGGGGATGGTGACTCGGCCAGATACTGTGGATAGGCATACGTTGAGGAATATTTTGGATACTGGTTCTTGGACTTTGAATCATGTGAATGAGGATATTTTGGAGAGGGCGCATCAGTGTTCTGCGCGTTATGGTGCTGGAGTTTCTGAATTTGATGCTGTGGGGCTGGAGGAGGATTATCATGATGGCGTGGTTGCACCTTTTGTGAGGGGGAGTCATGTTAGATTTGCTTTGGGTTTGGAGGAGGTGATTGATATTAAGTCTAATGGGACGAAGTTGATAGTGGGGCGAGTGCGGATGGTGGAGGTTCCTGATGGGGCTTTGTTAGAGGATGGAGGGATTGATTTGGTGGGGAGTGGGACGCTGGCATCGACTGCTTTGGATACTTATTTTTCTATTGAGAAGGTGGCGCAGCTTAGGTATGCTAAGCCTTAGGAGATTTGGGATTTAGACTTTGGGATTTAGTGTTTTGAATGTTGTATGGTTTAAGCGTGATTTGCGTTTGTCTGATCATTTGCCGTTGTTGAGGGCTAGTGAGGCTGGGGAGGTTTTGGGGATTTATATTTATGAGCCTGAGGTGGTGGGTGAGGATGATTTTGATGCGGTTCATTTGCGTTTTATCAATGAGTCGTTGTTGGAGTTACGTGAGGGGTTTGAGGCTTTGGGGGGTAGGCTTGCGATTGTTAGGGGTTCAGCGGTGAGGGTTTTTCAGCGGTTGTATGATGTATATGGGATGCGATCATTGTGGAGTCATAGGGAGGTGGGGACTGAGGTGACTTATGCGCGTGATTTGGCAGTGGCACGCTGGGCGAGTGAGCGAGGTGTGGCGTGGGCGGAGTTTTCACAGAATGGTGTGATACGGAAGTTAGGGACGCGTGATGGGTGGGCGAGGCGGTGGGAGAAGAAGATGCGGGGGCCTATTTATGCATTGCCTGAGGCTTTGAGTAGTCCTAGTTTGCCGGGTTATGGTGAGGTTTTGGGGAGTGAGGAGCTTGGGCTTGAGGAGAGGTGTTTAGTGGGTGGGCAGCGTGGTGGTGAGAGTGAGGCGAGGGAGGTTTTGAGTAGTTTTTTGGAGGTTCGTGGAGCGCAGTATAGGCGTGAGATGTCTAGTCCTTTGACTGCGTTTGAGGCTTGTAGTAGGATTTCACCTTATTTGAGTTGGGGGTGTATATCTGTGAGGCAGGTTT
Organism: uncultured Verrucomicrobiales bacterium; assembly: GCA_937934595.1. Lineage (GTDB taxonomy): Bacteria > Verrucomicrobiota > Verrucomicrobiia > Verrucomicrobiales > Akkermansiaceae > Rubritalea. The sequence goes on from CALGZA010000106.1 coordinate 11,098, forward strand.
ATCAGGAGGCGATGGGTGTAGTTAGTGAGTTGAAGGTGAAGCGCAGGGCTGAGGGTGCTTGGTCTGGTAGTATGAGGTCATTTTTATCGCGTTTGAGTTGGCATTGTCATTTTATGCAGAAGTTGGAGGATCAGCCTGATATTAATGAGGTGAATATTTCTAGGGCATTTGATGGGATGCGAGCTGATGGGGGTGATTTTAGTGATGAGGATGAGGTTAAGTTTGTGGCTTGGCGTGATGGGATGACTGGGTTTCCTTTTATTGATGCTTGTATGAGGGCTTTGAGGGCGACGGGATATTTAAATTTCAGGATGCGTGCGATGGTGATGTCATTTGCGAGTTATCATTTGTGGTTGCATTGGAAGAGGCCTGGGGCTCAGCTGGCTCGATATTTTTTAGATTACGAGCCAGGGATTCATTGGAGTCAGGTCCAGATGCAGAGTGGGACGACTGGTATTAATACGATACGGGTTTATTCACCTTATAAGCAGTCTGAGGATCAGGATCCTGATGGGGTTTTTATAAGGCGCTGGGTTCCGGAGCTGGAGGGTGTGCCAGCGCAGTATATTCATAGTCCGCATGAGATGCCGGAGATGGAGCAAGTTTTTAGTGGGTGCAGGATAGGGGAGGATTATCCGGAGCCGATTGTGGATCATTTGGATGCGTATCATTATGCTCAGGAGCGGGTGCATACTGTGAAGCAGACATTGGTGGCGAGGTTAGAGGCGAAGAGAGTTTATGTGAAGCATGGGAGTAGGAGGTAGCGTTTTGAGTTTTGCAATATTTCTTGTTTGCTGGTTTTTTGCTTAGAAAATGTAGTCGTATAATTTTCTGGTTATTTTTTGCTAGAATGGACTGTTACTTGAGTGTTTGAGTTCTTTGTATTGCTGTCTGGAATTAAATATTATTTGGTTATTTGGTTGTTTAGTTGACGATTTTTTTTTTGGAGATATTCTCATGTGGTATTGAAGTTCGTTATTGTATGAAAAAATTATTTATTATTTTGTCTTTGAGTGTGTGGCTATTTAATGGCGTTACGGCTGTTGAGTCTTTGGTTGATAAGAAGGTTTTAAGGTATCATTCTGTTTTGTTGAAAAGGCCGGAGTCGTCGACATTGTATGAGAGGTTTCAGACTGGGTGGTTGGCTCAGGGGGATGAGGCTTCTTTGGAGGCTTTTTTGACTAGTTCAGCGGATAATGGGGGGCGGGCTGAGAGGCAATTACTGGCTACTTTCTTTATGCAGAGGGGGATGGAGCTGAAGGCTGTGGAGGTTTTAAGTTCTGCTTTGAAGTTGGATGATAAGCATGCATCGGTTTATTTGGATAGGGGAAAGGCGTATGCTTCTTTGTTAGATTTTGAGAAGGCTGTAGCAGATGTGAATAGGGCTATTGAGTTAGCGGTAGAGGGGGATGATTCATTTTTACTTTCTGCAAATAAGTTGAAGGGTAGGTTTCTAACGCGTCAGGGTAAGACTGATGAGGCTGTGGCACATTGGAAAGGGCTTGTTAAGGATAATGCTAAGGATCAGGAGTTGGTTGAGGATGTGATTGATATATTGATTACTGATGGTTTGTTTCCGTCTGCAATGGAGCTGGCGGTGGATTTAAGGGATAAGACACGAGATGCTTATAAGAGGGCTTTGAGGACGTTACGCATTGGAGATATTTTATCGAAACAGGGTGAGCGTGATAAGGCTTTGAGGACTTATGTGGATACTCTTGAATTTAGTGGTGTAGGGTCTTGGCTGGAGCGTGAAATATTAGGGCAGATTCAGATGATTTATAAGAAGGAGGATAATCTTGTGGGTTTGGTGAAGGAGTATGCTGATATTATTAGGGATTTTCCACAGCGTGTTGATGTTGAGGTTAAATTGGCTACTTTGTTAGTGGAGTTGGAGAGGTTTGATGAGGCTAATAAGGTTTATCTTAGTTTGTTGAAGAAGTCTCCTTTAGATGATGAGCTGCGGATGTCATATTTAGAAATGTTACGGAATTCTGGTGATTTGGCTTCTGCGAGAAAAGTGATCGATGTGTTTATTGAGCGTAAGCCAGGGGAGGCAAAGTTTTTTTTAGTGCGAGCTGGTTTGTCAGATGAGATGGGTTTGACTGAGGATGTGTTAGCTGATCTTAATGCTTATAAGGGAGCTGTGAAAGCAAGTGAGGTTAGTGCTATGAAGTATTTGTCATTGCTTGTTAAGTATGGTTTTAGGGATAAGGCGATAGTATCTTATAGGGAGGCTATGACTATGTATCCTGGTTCTTTGGATGTTGCGTTAGAGGCAGCTGAGTATTTTTACGAGTGTGAGCTTAGTGATGAGGCTGTGAAGGTTTGGAGGTCAGTTTCAGGTAAGTTGGATCTTGATGGATTGGTTCGGTTATTGGAAGCGTTGTCTATACGTCAGCAGTATGGGCTTGGCGTGGAGGTGGTAAGGGCTCGGTATGATGATTATCGATTAGATGCGCGTTTTTTAGGTGCGGCGGCGAGGTTATGTGAATTAGCGGAGGAGTATGATATGGCTGTTGGGTATTCTTATAGTCATTTACTTTTATGCAAGAGCACGTATGAGGTGGGTAAGTCTTTGAATTTTTTATCTGGTCTTCTTAAGAAGTGTAAGAAGGTGGATGATTATATAAAAAAGCTTGAGGCGAAGTCTGTTTTGCTGAGTGTGGAGAAATTTTTGTTAGCAAGTTTGTATGAGTCTGCTGGTGAATTGGAGAGATCAGACAAGTTGTTAGCGGATTTTACTGGTTCAAAGGATGTTAGGGATTTGTTGCAGTTATCACGTGTGTATGAGCTGAGGTATGACTTGTTGGGGGCGGCGAAGATTATGGAGGAGCTCATTGCGTTGCCGAATGGGATGAAGTCGGTTCATTTGAAGAGGCTAAGTGAAATGTATCAGCGTTTAGGGAATAGTGATGCGTCTCTGGCTACCATACAGAAGTGGAAGACTTTATCTCCAAGTGATAAGCAGGTTTGGATGGAGGAGGTGGCTTTAATGGAGCTGGTGAAGGGAACGAAGGCAGCGCTTGAGGTTTTTAGGAAGGGGGTTCAGAGGTTTGGTAATGATGTAGATATATTAGCTAAATTGGCGACATTACATTATGAGGCTGGGCAGTATGTTCAGGCGGATCTTATTTATTGGAAGTTATATAATGATGCTAAGGGGATGAGTGATAAGCTAAGATGGGTAGGTGAGCTGATAGAGAATGCACGGATAGTTGGGAATATGGCGAAGCTTGTTGATGAGTTGACAAGGAGGAGGCGTAATTCTCCGAATTCTATAATACCGATCATGTCATTAGCGACGCTATATAGTGCTAATCATCAGTTTGAGGAGCGTCGGCATCTATTGTTAGAGGCTACTAGGTTACTGCCTGATAATGTTGATTTGCTTATTGAGTTGGCTTCTATTGATATAAAGAACGGCTCAATCGAGGATGCGATAGTAGCACTTAGTAAGGCTAAGGTTAAGGATAAGACGAAGAGAGCGGGTAAGATGTTGGGTGAGCTATTGATGGATGAGGGTGATATTGAGAGGGCTTTGGAGGAGTTTGACCAGGCTGGAGCTGAATTAGATGCGAGGTCAGTGGAGGTATTGGTTTATAAGTTGATCGAGAAGGATGAGATGGAGATGGCGTTGGTTTATTTAGATAAGAGTTTACATAGGTTTCCTGATGACTGGCGTTTGATGATTCTTAAGAGTATTATTTTGTATGAGCAGGGATTTAATAAGAGAGCGGCTGAGGTAGCTATAGCTTTATTTACTAAGGATAATGAGATTAAAAATATAAGTTTAGGCTGGGAGGTTAAGTATGATTATCAGTTAATGGCTAGTTTATTACGTAGTGAGCCGATACCTGATGTGTATTGCTCTCTTAGCCGATTAAAGCAGGGGCATAGGGTTATTTATTCGTTCACTTCTCATTTGCAAAATTATCATCAACGTGGGGTAAGGTCTTTTGGGTATGCAGACTTATTGCCTAAGAATGTGGATAGTATGAAGGTTTTGAGCCATGCATTATTTTTGAGAGCTATTCAGGATATAGGGAAAGATGAAAGATTAGTTTTATTGGCCAGAGCTGAGCGAGAGGGTATGAGAGATGCGCATTTCATGAGCGAGCTGTATCCTGCGATGCCTTTTGGCAGAAAGTCAATATACTCTTTATTGTTAGACAAGATAGATGCTCATCCGGAAAATACTTTATATTATAATCATCTTATAGTTTATAGGGGGACAAATGGTAATTTTACAATGCCGGGAGAGATAATAAGTAAAGCTCATGTTCTTAATAAGGGTAGGGGGAATTCATTTGTTAATCGATGCTTGGAGATGTTTACGGCTGATGAGATGAGTTTAGAGGATAGATTACAGCTGGTTTTGTTGCGTATTCAAAAAGATGGCAAGGTGGATCTGCGCGAGTTGGCGATGTTGAATATGTTACTTGATGAACAGGGTGTTGATATTGATGAGCTTAGAATTGATGCTGGTGTTCTTAAAGTGTTTCAAATGTTTTTTAAAGCTAACGATGATTTGGAGCTTGAAGGTCAAGGGCGCAGTATAGGAGGTAAGATGAGTTCATTACATTTATATAGAGAGCGTATAGTTTCATATGCCAGAGTTATTTTAAAGAATGAGTTATTTAAGAGTGGTGATTATGCCACTATTATTTCTGAGATAGAGCGAGATGTGGGTGGTTCTCATTTAAAGCATGCCTTGAATTATAACAGAGTTGGGCAGCTTGCTGAAGCTGCTTGGATATTATCAGGTATGGCTACGGTTAGTGATAGCCAGTTGTTTCATTTTAGGTTGAATCCTGCTGAGGGAGGTAGAGTATTAGACAGGGTGAAGCTAGGAAAGCATTTGGATTCTTTTACAAACCCTATATTAAAGCTGATAGCTATTCATTATGTAGATCCTGAGCGTGATTTATCCTTACTATTAGAGGAGCTGAAAATGGGAGCTAAGACGCGCGTTGATGCCTGTATTTTGCATGCTTATTTGATAGATAAAAAAGGTGGACCGGTTGAGGAAGTATTAGAGCAGTTAAATTTAGCTCGAGTCAGTTCTCTTGAGGGGGCACAGCGATCATATATTGATTATGTATTTTATTGCCTAGGGATGCGCATGGATAAGTCTGTTTTTGATTCTTTGAGTGAATCTTTACAGTCTGCAATGCGTGTGACAGCAAGGAGGCTAATGATATCTCTTAAGTTGACAGACGCTGAGCAGATTCAGAAGTTGATTACTAAGTTTTCAATGGAGGGGGAAGAGGCGAGATATCTGAATAAGAATAAGACATCAGCTAGGAAGCGGCTTATTTTCAGCCGTGGTGTAAAGGGTGGGCTTTCTGGCTTGAGTAAGAATAAAGGTGTAAAGAGGGCGAAGCCGGCAGGGGGAGTTTCACTGGGTCAAAAGGTAAAGAATGCTATTGCTTTAAAGCAGGTGGATAAAGCGGTTTATCTTATTTATCGAGAAATCCGAGGGTATCAGCGACTTTTTTCACGTGATGTGCGTAAGGTTGTTAGAATAATAGAGTTAGTGAAGGAGTGTTCTCTGGAGGAGCCATTTATGAAGAAGATGGAACCGAGGGGTTCTGGTAGTCCAAGCAGGTGGCTGAGATATTTGGAATTGGCTAGAATTATGAACAATAATTCAGAGAAGTTAAAGGCTATTTCGAAATTATCAAGTATGCCTGTGGTTCCAATTAGGGCACGTTTTGATGTTGCAATGGCAATATTTGAAAAGGATAGTAAGAGGGCGCTGACTCTGTTAGAGAGGACTTCTGAACCGCCTGGTTTAATATTAATTAAGCTTTTAAATAAGGCAAACGAGTATAATTCGAATCCTCAGGTTTACGTTCGTCAATTTGAGTTTATTAATTTGTATGTTTTTGAGTTGAAGAGCAAGTCACCTGAATCATTTTGTAATATATTGGAAGTTAGGCAAATAGTTAGTGCTTATGAGTATTTGATGAAGACTCTAAATGATGGTCTTAAAGGGTACTATGTCCAGGTAGCTAAAGACGATTTTGCTTTGGTTAAGAGAAGAGATGAGGCTATATCAACATTTCTCCTTGAGCTGATAAAGGGTAGTAGGGCGGCAGATATAGCGTTTGGAATATATATGAAATATTTTGTAGGTTCTGAAAAGTATGGGGATGGTGAGTTAGCATTAGTGAAAGAGAGTTTGCTCAGAGATTTTCAGATGAGAAGTAGGTTAGGATATGTAGAGGATGCAGGTGAATCCGATGAAGATGATATTGATATTTCTTTATATGTTAGCAGGAAGGAGTATTTGGTTCAAAGGGTTTTAGCTAAGAAGGATACGAGCTGTATTGATGATGCTTTTTTAAGGGAGTTGAAGGTATGTAATGAGGATATGTATCATCAGTTTTCATTATATAAGCGTACTTTATTGTTAGGTGATGATCAGTTAGGTGTGGAGTTGAAATCTTTGGAAGGTTCGAAGCGTTTTAGAGATTTTAAGAATTGGTATCGAGTTCTAGGTTATAGATCTGGTAGTAGCCAGAGGCTTCGGTTTGCTGAATATTTTGTAGATTCCATTTTAAAATTACATGCTGACAGGAGGCTATTTATTGATGATTATGCATGGGAAGATTTAAGGTCATTGATTCAATATTCTTTTAGGGTTTATTATGAGCACGATAGAGTGAATTTTTTGATAAAGTGTATTGATCAAAAGTTAAATAAGCTGATGGTTGTTAGGAAGTCTAAAGGTATTGAATTTTGGAGTAGTTTACTGAGTGAGGCAGCTTCAACTGAGACTGCGGGGGATGAAGTTGTGAGTTATATGTTGGATATAATTTGCCAAGATCCGTTAATGATTAGGGATGGAATTAAGTTGGCTGCAAAACATGGGTATCCTTTGGGTTATAGTGCCTCAGTATTTTCTCATGGATTAGAGTCTTCTGTAGATCAGTATAAAAGACTATTGAAGTCTGGTTATTTAAATAATCCGGATAAGGTGTCTTTAGTTAAGATGCCTGTGTATGGTGAAGATGTATTCAAGGCTTTAGGTACTAATCCTGATATTAGGAAGCGATTGATATTCACGCATAATAATGTTGATAGTGTGCATACTGTGCATTATTGTTTAGGATATATAGCTAATTTTTATAAAGATATGAGGTTAGGTTTATTTGATGATGATCATAGTGATTTTATTATCAAACAGTTGAGCGTTAGTTTGAAAAAAGCTCCAAAGGAAAATAGTTATGGAGCAGGGCTTTTATTAACTTTAATAGGAGAGATGTCTTTTGCAGAATTTGTTAGAAAACATTCTCATGCTCTTAAGGGTGCAAGTGCAGATTATCGTGAGGCATTTGTTAAGCTATTTAAAATTAATCATTTTGCTAAAAGGCAGACTATACTTAAGTTAAATCACATAGATAGTTTATTTTCTTTCAAAAGAAAAGCTGAAGAGAAGAAGGCTGAGGTAGTAGATAAAGTTGATGTAGGAGAGTTTTTGGCAAGAACTAAGCCATTTGAGGTTCATGAGCTTGAATCAGTGAATCAATTTATAAGAGATTTTATTAAGAAGAATGTGGCGCTTAATGTAGAGTTGACATCTAAGGTGTTAAATCATTATGCGGTGTTACTGGATAAATCTAGAGTGGCTTTGAAGTCATATTATAAGACAGATTATATGTATCCTAGTCCTCTTCAGGTAGCTCTGATCAGTGAGACGATGAGTTCATTTCAAGATGATCCTGGTATGGATCCGTTTTATCTGCTTCGTTTGATTTACAGGATGGATCAACTGTCTATCCGCAATAAGCTAAATATGACGATGATGATTAGAGCTACTGTTCCTTATCGATGGCCTGATCAGTCACGGTTTGGAAAAATGCAATATCATCAGAGGCTTGGTGCTATAGCTGTTGAGCAGGCTAGATTTTATCATTCACTATCAGATGAGAGCGAGAAGTTATTTATTAAGGCAGCTTGGTTAGTTTATAGTACCAGTGCTGGACGTGCTATGTATTACTTTGGACACGGGCGTCAAGACCCTAAGTTTACTGCTTTGATCTCTAGGAATCCTGAATTGAAAGGTTTTTTGATGTATTTGAGTCAAATTACAAATATGAATGCGCAGCGGTGGAAAGATCTTATTTCATATCATCGCAACATAGGGAGAAAGAAGGCTATGGCGAGGAATAGTTCTTATCATTATAGGGGCAACGGGATGAAAAATTTTCTACGTATTATGACATCGTTTCCGTTACGTTACAGGTTGATGGGTTTACAAAATTTGATGATGAATAGTTATTTGAGAGAAGCTTTTACGAAGTCCTCAGATTGTCTTAATTTGTTAGTAGAGAGTTATGAAGCAGCGATGAGGGAGGACGCGACATTAGGATATAGTGAGTTTATGAGGTATTTGAACGGGGTCACTTTGACCTCTGAAAAGTATTATAATAAGGAGCAAATGGGCCGGTTATCAGTTGTAGCTGGTTTGGCGTTAGAGAAGCAAATTGAGTATATGAATGCTGGGGATACGATACATCAGAACCAGTTTGTGATTACTTGCTCAGTGTTGGCATTGACTGATGGTGGTAAGAAGAAGTTGTTAGAATTGTATAAGAAGCATAGTCAATATTTCATCGATATAGTTCCTATGGCTAAGTTGTTTTTGAAGCATGGATTTGTAGATGAAATACCGAAGATCTTGCCTGATTTGGCGAAGGGGGTTTATAATACAAGCTATCTGTCTGGATATTTTCAGGCTGATAAAGATACGAATAAACATGTTCAGAAGCTTTTAAGTTTGTATAAGACGGATAGAGAAAAGGCGATGGTGTTGGCATTGGTGGATCTAGAAGATGATATAACTTTTACTAGCGGGGATGATCCGAAGGAGTTTAGTATTGATATTCAGAGAGCGAAAAATTTGAATGCGGCTTATAAGTCAGGGGATAGAGATGCTGTTGAGGTGGCACTTGGTAGTTTTTCACACAAAACTTCGTTTGAGGCTGCTAAGTATTTGGTTGATGTCTTCAAGGATGAAGAGAGAGAGATAAATACGTCTATTGATGATTTAGTGAGACGGCGTTTCGTTTATAGGGAGCGTATTGGCAGGTATAGAGCGTTTATTCAGTATCTATATGTTCACGGTAAATATGATACATTAGAGAGGTATTTAAAAAAGATGAGTGCCGTTATTAGCCGCGTTGCCATAGATGGTGTCCGAGGGAGAGTGAGGAGTAAGCCCTATATGGAATATGAGTTTCATAAGCTTATGGATCATCTTTTGAATATTGGTTATTTGTATATGCATGACTTGTATGGGGCTGGGGATAGGGATGCTGAGTTACGCGCTTTGTTGCCTCATATTAGGAAGGTAGATGAAGTAGGTGTTAAGCTCACTAGTAGGTTTATTCATGAATACATAGATTTACATCGATATGTGAGACCTTGGTATCCTTCTGAAGCCAACCGGGTGTTCAGTGCGCTGATGCATGATATCATGGGTGAGAAGAAGGTTTATGATGGATGGTTTGCTACTTTAGATCTTGTGCATCAGAAGAAAATTATACCGAAGAAGGATTTTATTCTAAATACTCATTTAAGTCAGGTTGAGATGGATAGGAATTCGGAAGGATTGCCTAGAAGGTATTTACGTTTCTTGGAGCGGTTATTTAATGAGAAGAAGTATCAAGAGTATATGGTAAAGTGGGGTCGGCCGACTGAGCATTTTTCAGCGTTGATGGATCATGCTAAAATTACACCTCATCAGGTTGTGGAGCTCTATGATGTGATTAAAATTGATTACAAGGTTCCTGCTTTTGAAGCTTATAAGTATGGTGATTTAGCGCATGCTTATCAGTTGCTCTTGCGGGAGAGTGAAATTTTACCGGAGTATGCTGAGATGAATAGGGTTATGAAAGTAAGCCCACAGGAGAATAAGCATCAGTTGGCTCGTGCTTATTTGGACCAGATGAATCATTTGTTTCATGTGTTTCCTGCAGAGAAGGTGATCGATGTATTTCCGAAAGAGCTTTATGAGGACTTGGATGAAAGGAATAAGAGGTTGTATGATGATACTATGAAGACATTGGAGAGGACTTTGAAGAAGTAGGATGCGGGAAAGTTGAAGTCTTTATAGCGGGTTAGCGTCTTAGGCGGTCGTGTCTCCATTTCAGGGCATCTGGGGATGGAGTGCAGTCGCTTTGTTTTTTAGGGGGAAGTAGTTTGGTGTTTTTGAGGGCTAGCAGTGCTGCTTCACCTGGAGATCTTTGTGCGATGATGAGGGGGGATACGTCCCAGAGCATGTCTGGAGTAGGTGAGATGATGTGTCTATCCATTGCCCAGTGATGGTTTTTACAGAGTGTTATGCCGTTGCTGGGTCTGTCATCTTTGGTTTCAGAGAATGGGATCAAGTGTGCGGCATCTACGAATGAGGTGTCTAGGTTAGGGATGTTGATTCGTTGACCACATGCTACGCATTGTTCGTTGTAGATGTCTTTGACCATTTTACTGAATGCGGTGCTTCTTGATTCGTTTAGGTTGCGAATTATGTATTTCTGCTCTTCTTCTTTGAGTATTATGGAGGATGGTTGTTGGAGTAGCTTTTCTTTGTTTGGGAAGAAGCGTGTTATGATGGCTCGCTTTAGGGTTTCTCTAACTTCTCGTTTTAGTAGGACTGCATTGGCTTCATGGGAAAACTGGCCGTAGAGTTGATCAAATTCTCTGATTTTTGGTTTGGGAATGTGGGTAGATCCTGCTTTGTTGAAGATTTTCCAGCCCATACAGTCTAGACGCCAGAAGGGATCTGTAAGGTTTTCTTTATGATTTGGGGAGTTTATAAGGCTTAGGTAATGTATGAAGCGGAGGCGTAATGTGTTGTTCCACCAGATCTTGGTGTTTTGTTGTTCGCCGATGATGTCGAGGATGGCTAGGAGTAGTGTAGGTTTGTAGAGTTTTTCATATTTTACACCATTGTGTTGAGATACCATTCGACGGGTGAGGTAGATGGATTCTATGAGAGGGGTTAGGTTCATTTTTGGTGCGGGTGGGATAAATAAAAACGCTCTATCCGTTTAGGATAGAGCGCTTTTTGAAAATGGTACGCAGACTGGGACTCGAACCCAGGACCAATTGGTTAAAAGCCAACTGCTCTACCAACTGAGCTATCTGCGCATTTTGTTGGATTTGGTTGCTCTCTTGCGAGTGCGGCGGAGTAATAGGAGTAAATGATGAGTTTGGCAAGATCGTTTTTCGTTTTTTTTAATTTTTTTGATTTGTGGTGCTTTGGGGGTGGTGGTGGGGTGTTGTGTTTTAGGGTGTTGTTGTTTTTTTGAATTTAGAATTTAGAATTTAGAATTTGGAATTTGGAATTTGGAATTTGGGATTTGGGATTTGGGATTTGGGATTTGGGATTTGGGATTTAGGATTTAGGATTTGGGATGGGGAGTGGATTTTGGGTGTGTTGAGTTTATTGCTTGCTATTTTGGTTTTGTTAAGGCATATAGCTGGCACACAACTCAGGATGCTGGCGAGGGGTGGGTTTTTATAACCCACTCTTTTGTGTATCTGGAGAGGAGAATTTATCAATTTAGAACTGGAGAAACTGAAATCATGACTAACGATATTGTTGCACTCATTGACTATTACGAGAAGGAGAAGGGTATAGATAGGGATAAGGTATTGGAGGCACTTCAGTATGCTTTTTTATCTGCGTATCGTAAGATGGTGACGGGTTCAGATGAGATTGAGGATATGCGTGCTGCTGTGGATACTCGTAAGGGAGATATTACTATTTATGCTACTGTGAAAGCAGTGGAGGATGAGGATTATGCCGATAAGTGGAATGAGGTTCCTTTGTCTTTGGCGCGTAAGAGTAAGTCGGAGTGTGAGGTGGGTGATCCTATTGAGTTTAATGTGACTCCTAAGAATTTTGGTCGTATTGCTGTGCAGACTGCTAAGCAGACGATGATGCAGCGGCTCCGCCAGGCGGAGAAGGAGATGATTTATGATGAGTTCAAGGATAGGGCGGGTGATATAGTGAGTGGTACGGTGAGGCGGTTTGAGAAGTCTGATGTGTGGTTAGATCTTGGTAAGTTTGAGGGTAAGATGAGTTCACGTGAGAGGGTGAGTACTGAGGAGTATAATGTGGGAGACCGTGTGCGTGCTTATGTGGTGGCGGTGGAGAATGAGTCACGTGGGCCTGAGATTATTTTGTCTCGTAGTCATCCTAATTTTGTTCGTAGGTTATTTGAGGCTGAGGTTAGTGAGATAGCTGATAGGACGGTGGATATAAAGGGTGTGGCGCGTGAGGCTGGGTATAGGACGAAGGTGGCGGTATGGAGTGCGGATGATAATGTGGATCCGGTGGGTGCTTGTGTGGGATTACGCGGAGCACGCGTGAAGAATATTGTAAGGGAGTTGAATAATGAGAAGGTAGATATTATTCGTTGGAATGATGATCCGATTGAGTTTTTACATGAGGCATTGAAGCCTGCGATTCTGGCTTCTATAAAGCTGGATGAGGTGAAGAAGGTGGCGCACGTGACTGTGGCTGAGGGGGAGCTTAGTAAGGCGATAGGTAGGCGTGGGCAGAATGCGAGGCTGACATCTAGGCTAATGGGTTGGGATGTGCAGGTGAGTAAGGATGATACTCAGCATGAGCAGTTTGAGGCGAGGGTGTCTGATGCTTCTAGTTCGCTTGCGGAGCAGACTGGGTTGGATGATGGAACGTCTGATAAGTTGTTCCGTGCTGGTGGCATAAATGCTGAGATGATTCTGCAGATGGATGCGGAGTATATTTCTCAGGCGTTAGAGATTTCAGAGGAGGAAGCTGCTGTTATTTTGCAGACGGTGAAGGAGAACCAGGCGAGGGTGTCTGAGTAATAATTTTTATTAATCTATTCAAATGTGTTTTCCTGAGTGAGGGCGCATCAATTTAAGTATAACCAATTCACGGCTTTATGGCTGATCAGAAAGATAACAAAAAGAAAAAGAAGGATGCTTTAGATTTAGTATCGGATAAGCCTAAGCCTTCACGTCGTCAACGTCAGCGTGAGGAGGCAAATGCTGCTAAGGTTAAGACTGTGGATGATCATAAGCGAGAGGCTCTGGATATCTTTGAGGAGGATGGTAAGAAGAAGACATCACAGGTAAAGAAGACGAAGGCAACGAAGAGGGATATTCTGCCTACTATTTCTAAGCTTAATGATGAGGCTGATGGTGAATTTGCTAAGTCTAAGTTAAAGTCTGATTCTGCGGTGGATGCTGATTCGTCTGAGGGTGTATCTGATGGTGGTGATAAGTCTAGTTCTGTGGAGGTGAGTGGAGGGGCTGATGGTGATGAGAAGTTGATACTTTTGAAGCCGCCTATTATTGTGAGTGATCTTGCTGATAGTATGGGTCTGAAGCCGTTTCAGTTGATGGCTGATTTGATAAAGCTGGAGGTTTTTGTGGCGCCGAATCAGGCGATAGAGCCTGAGATAGCGGAGAAGCTTTGTGGGATTCATGGGTTCAAGTCTGAGCGTGAGAAGCGTGAGAAGGGTGCTGGTGTTCATAAGGTTGAGGAGAAGTTTGAGGAGCCTGAGAAGGAGGAGGATGAGCCTGAGGACTTGATGAAGTTACGTGCTCCGATTATTACGTTTATGGGGCATGTGGACCATGGTAAGACTTCTTTGTTAGATTATGTGCGTAAGTCTAGGGTGACTGCGGGTGAGGCTGGTGGCATTACTCAGCATATAGGTGCTTATGCTGTTGAGGATGCTGAGGGTAGGCCGATTACTTTCTTGGATACTCCTGGTCATGCGATTTTTTCTAAGATGCGTGCGCGTGGTGCTGATATTACTGATATTGTGGTATTGGTGATAGCTGCTGATGATGGGATAATGCCTCAGACTAAGGAGGCTATGAGTCATGCAAAGGCTGCTGGTAAGACGATTATTGTAGCTATTAATAAGTGCGATAAGGATGGTGCTGATCCGATGAAGGCGATGTCTCAGTTAATGGAGCATGGTTTGACTCCGGTTGATTTTGGTGGGGATACTGAGTGTATTCAGGTTTCTGCTGTGACTGGTCAGGGGATGGATGATTTGGTAGAGCTGATGGCGCTTCAGGCTGAGGTTTTGGAGCTGAAGGCTAATCCGACTGCGAATGCCCGTGCTGTGGTTATTGAGGCTAGTGTTAAGGCTGGTAAGGGTCCTAGTGCGACTGTGATAGTTGAGAATGGGACGCTTAAGGTTGGTCAGCCGTTTATCTGTGGTCCATTTGCTGGTAAGATTAAGTCGATGTTTGATGATCATGGTAACCGAGTGAAGGAGGCTGGACCTGCTATGCCTGTTGAGGTGATAGGTTTTGCGGAGCTTCCGCATGTGGGTGATGAGGTGGTTGAGATGGAGTCTGAGCGTGCTGCGAAGAAGTTATCTGAGGAGAGGTTGACCGAGCGCAGGCAGGAGCGTTTGGGTGGCAGGAAGATGAGTAGGATGGAGGATATTTTGGCATTTGCCAATGATGGGAATAAGAAGGCTTGTTTGCAGTTGATATTGAAGACTGATGTTCAGGGTTCTGTGGGTGCGATAGAGGGTGCGATAGATGATATTGTATCTGAAAAGGTTGAGGCTAAGTTCCTGCATGCTGCGGCTGGTGCGATCACTGAGTCTGATGTGATGCTGGCTAGTTCTTCTAATGCTGTTATTTTAGGATTTAATACGAAGGTTGAGGGTAAGGCTGTTACTGCTGCGAAGCGTGAGGGTGTGCAGATTAAACTTTATTCTATTGTTTATGAGCTGATTGATACGGTGACTGAGACTATGCTAGGGTTGTTAGAGCCTGAGTTACGTGAGTCTATCATTGGTCATGCTTTGTGTAAGCAGGTGTTTAAGGTGAATAAGGGAAGGGCTGCTGGTTGTATTATCCAAGACGGTAAGGTGAATAGGAAGGCTCATGCGCGTGTTCTGCGTGGTGGTATTCCGGTGTTCGATGGTAAGATGTCTACATTACGTCGCTTCAATGATGAGGTTGAGGAGGTGAAGACTGGTATAGAGTGTGGTATTCGACTTGGTAATTTCAATGATTATGAAGAGGATGACATCATTGAGTGCTACTTACTTGATAAGATACAGCAGACGCTTTAGGGCTGATGATTTTATGATGAACTTTAACTTTGAATCTTTATAGATGTCACAACGATTGGATAAGATAAATGAGCTGATGAAGCGTGAGATTAGCTCTATTGTTCAGAAGGATTTTGAGTTTAAGGATTCTTTGGTGACTATTAGTGATGTGGAGGTTACTCAGGACTTGCGCGAGGCGAAGGTGTTTGTGAGTGTCCTGGGTGGTCATATGGATAAGGTTCTGGAGAAGTTGACTTCTAATAAGGGGAGTATTCAGTCTAGGGTGAATAAGCGTATTACTTTGCGTTGTACTCCGGTGCTGATATTTAGGGGGGATCATTCTACTGAGCGTGGGGTGGGGATCGTTAATTTGTTAGATGAGGTGGATAAGCTTCCTACTGCTGATGAGGTGTCAGATGATGCTTCTGGAGGTGAGTAGGAGGAGGGGGGGTGTTTTTTTTGTGGGTGGTTGGTGGTTTAGGTGTGTTGCTGTTTTGGGAGTTGGTCTGGGTTTATTGCAGTTTTAGGTTTTTTATTTTGTGGTGAATGTGATTTTTTTTGGTGATTTATTGTGTAGATATTAGCTGCGTTAGATGTTCGTTGTGGGGGCTTGATTTGGGTTTTGTTTCTGCTTTTATTGGTTGAGGTTTATTGGTTTTCTATTAATCTTTACTTATTGAATATATGGTATTTCTTCTTTGCATTTGCTCAAATGGAATTATTTAGTGATTAAAGATGAAGACTTGGCTTGACATTTAGTCAGGAATTTGTTTTTTTCGCGCCCGCACTAGCTAGGTATTTTTTACTGGTTTGACAAATGTAAATGCGCCCGTAGCTCAATTGGATAGAGCGCTTGACTACGGATCAGGAGGTTTGGGGTTCGACTCCCTACGGGCGTATTTTTTTGGTGTTCGGGGAGGGGTGATGATCGGTGATTGTTTTTTATGAATGGTTGTTTTTTTATATATGGTGGTTGATGGGTGCTAGTTTTTTACGTTTTGTGTGTTAGAAGTGGTCTTTTAGGATGTTGTTTAGGGCTTTTCTGAATGGGCTGGGCATGGGTGTGTCTTTTAGTTGTTGGGTTGTGAACCATTGTTCTTTGGTGTTTTTTTGGGGTATTGTGGTGGTGAGGCTTTGTGGTGGTGACTGGTAGATTTTTAGGGTGACTTTGTGGTGGGTGATGGCGTAAGTGGATGTGCTGAGTAGTGGGAGGTTTTCGGTTTGGTGCTGCTCTCGGAGGGGGAGCTTCCACATGCCGGCACGGCGCTGGGTGGAGGCTTCTTGCTGGAGGAGGATGCGCTTGGTGGGGTCTATGGTGAAGATGGCGAATTCTTCGATGAGTTTGGTTTTTTTAGGGGCTTTTTTTATGGGGAGTTTTTCTGGTGAGTGTGTGCTGCAGAATGTTTTGATGACGCATTGGTGGCAATTTGGGGATTTGTTAGAGCAGGTTTGTTGACCTAGTTCCATGAGTGCGGAGTTGTAGATTCTGGGTTGTTGGTGGGAGAGTAGGTCAGTGGCCCATTGCCAGAGTTGTTTTTGTCCGGTGCTGGTGTCTATGCGTTCTTGGTAGTCGAATATTCTGGAGAATATTCTGGCTACGTTTGCGTCGACGATGGGTTGTGGGAGGTTGTAGGCGAATGATGATACTGCTCCTGCGGTGTATTTGCCGATGCCTGGGAGGTTTAGGATTTGTTGGTAGTCTGTGGGGAATGTGCCGTTGTGTAGTTGGCAGATGGCGATGGCTGCTTGTTGGAGGTTTCTGACTCTTCTGTAGTAGCCTAGGCCTTCCCATGCGCTGAGTATTTCTTGCTCAGATGCGGATGCGATGGATGCTGGGGTGGGGAATTGTTTGGTGAAGTTGGTGAAGTAGTTTTTGTTGAGGACTGTGGCGACTTGGGTTTGTTGGAGCATGACTTCTGAGATGAGGATGTGCCAGGGGTCTGTGGTTTCTCGCCATGGGTATGATTTTCCGTTTGCTTTGAACCATTTGAGGAGTTGGTTTTGGAATTTTTTTGGTTGGTCGAGTGGGTTGGTTGTTTTCATGTTAGGTTGGGTTGGTTTCTGAGCTGATTTCTGTGCTGAGGGTGTGGGATGCTAGTGGGGTGAGCTGGTGTGTGTCTGTGCCTGCGTTTGCTGCTTCGACGCAGATGAAGTTGATGTATTCGTTGTTGTCGAGGTCAGTGATATTTTTTGATTTTTCGATCCATGGGTTCCAGATGACTGTGGATTTACTGCCTGTTTTTGAGATGCGGATGGTTCTGTTCCATTGGGGGTCGTGGATGATTGTGGTGTTGGTGTTGTTGGTGTAGATGCGGTCGGTTTCTTCGGTGATGTGTATGGGGCCGGTTTGTTGTTCTTGGGTGTTTGTTAGGGTGTCGATGAATGTTGATTTTTCGAGTCCAGTGAGGTGGATTTTTTTGATGTGTGATATGTTGAGGTATGAGTGGAGGGCGCCTCCTATGGTTTGTGAGGTGTTGGATAGGTTGGTGGTTGTGAGGGTTACTTGAAGTGTGGATCCGAGGGTGATTGTGGCTTCTGCTTTAAGTTGGTCATGGGTTAGTGTGAGTTGTATGGATGTGGCTTGTGGGGTGTGGTTTGTTTTGGTGATTTTCCAGAATTTTTTTCTGGCGTGTCCGTGAGATGGGAGTGTGGGGTCTGATGGGTGGGCGTTGAACCATGGCCAGCAGAGGGGGATGCCGCCGCGTATGGCTGTGCCTTCTTTGTATATGGCTTTTTTGCTGGTGAAGATGACTGGCTTTTGGTGTGTGGGTGTGTAGCTGGTGAGGTGTGCGCCGTGGAGAGCGATGGTGGCGGTTCCGTGGGAGTTTGAGAGGTGGATGATGGGGTAATCTGGTTTGATTTGTTGGAGGGTGATGTGATTCTCGATGGTGAAAGTGTTGGTGTTGTTTTGGGGCATAGTTGGTTTGTGTTTGTTGGTTGGTTTGTGTTGTTGTTATGAGAAGGTGATTATGGTTTTGTTGTCGATGTTTTTTGGCTGTGTGTGGTTAAATCATTTTTGACTCTTTGCTTGACTGTTATTACTGTGGTGGTGATAATTAAAGAAAGCTAACTATTTATTTATGAGTGAGGAAGACAAGCAAGAGGTGACGTTGAGGGATATGTATTCAGATTATTTTCTGGATTATGCGAGCTATGTGATTCTTGAGAGGGCTGTTCCTCATGTGGCTGATGGTTTGAAGCCTGTGCAGAGGCGTATTTTACATTCATTGAATGAGATGGATGATGGCCGTTATAATAAGGTGGCTAATGTGGTGGGTAATACGATGAAGTATCATCCTCATGGTGATGCGAGTATAGGTGATGCGATGGTTTGGCTAGGTCAGAGGGATCTGATGATAGATACTCAGGGGAACTGGGGGAATGTGCTGACTGGTGATAGGGCAGCGGCGCCGCGTTATATTGAGGCGCGTTTGACTGCGTTTGCTAATGCGATTACTTTTAATCCTAAGACGACTAATTGGACGGCGAGTTATGATGGGCGTAATAGGGAGCCTGTGTCTTTACCAATGAAGTTTCCTTTGTTGTTGGTTCAGGGCGTGGAGGGAATTGCGGTTGGTTTGGCGTGTAAGATATTATCACATAATTTTGTGGAGGTTATTGATGCTTGTATAGCTACTTTGAGGAATCAGCCATTTGATCTGCTCCCTGATTTTATTGGTGGTGGTTTAATGGATGCCAGTAATTATAATGATGGTGTTAGGGGTGGTAAGGTGCGTGTGAGGGCGAAGATAGAGGTGGAGAGTAAGCGTTTGCTGAGGATAACGGAGGTGCCTTTCGGGGTGACTACGGGTGGGTTGATGGATAATATTGTAAATGCTAATGAGAAGGGTAAGATTAAGATAACTCGGATAGAGGATAATACGGCTGCTGTTGCTGATATTTTGGTGCATTTGCCTGCTGGATCTGATCCTGAGATGAGTCGTGATGCTTTGTATGGTTTTACGGATTGTGAGGTGAGTTTATCACCGAATACGACTGTGATTATAGATGGGAAGCCTAGTTTTATGGGTGTGTCTGAGATATTGAAGTATAATACGGCTCAGACTAAGTCTTTGATCAAGATGGAGCTGGAGATTAGGTTAGGTGAGTTACAGGATAAGTGGCATTTTGGTTCTTTGGAGAAGATATTTATAGAGAATAGGATTTATAGGGATATTGAGGAGTGTGAGACGTGGGAGGCTGTGATTGAGGCTATTGATAAGGGCCTGGAGCCTTATAAGAAGATTTTGCTACGTGAGGTGACTGAAGATGACATTGTTAGGTTGACTGAGATTAAGATTAAGAGGATTTCTAAGTTTGATAGTTTTAAGGCTGATGAGGTGCTGAGGTCACTTGATGAGGGTATTGCTGAGGTGGAGAAGAATTTGAGAAATTTGACGCGTTTTGTGATTCGTTATTTTGAGGATCTGAAGAAGAAGTTTAGTAAGGGACGTGAGCGTAAGACTGAGATAGCTGAGTTTGGTAAGGTGGATAGGACACAGGTGGTGATGGCCAATGAGATGTTGTATTTGGATAGTAAGAATGGTTTTGCTGGTTGGGGGCTAAAGAAGGAGGAGGCTGTGGAGAAGTGCTCGCAGCTGGATGATGTGGTGATTTTTACAGGTGACGGGAAACTGAAGGTGATGAAGGTGGCTGAGAAGTTGTTTGTAGGGAAGCGGCCGCTGCATGTGGCGATATTACGTAAGGATGAGGAGAAGATTTATTCTATGATTTATAGAGATGGGCGTGATGGTTCGTTGTATGCGAAGCGTTTTAGGATGGGGGGAATAACGAGAGATAAGGAGTATGAGCTGACTAAGGGAACTAAGGGTAGTAGGATTATGTATTTTGCGATTCATGATTCTGAGGAGGAGAGTAGCAATAATTTATTGGTTGTGCATTTGAAGCCTGCGTTGCGTTTGAGAAATCTTGCGAGGCCTTTCCAGTTTGGTGAGATAGCGATTAAGGGTAGGGCGGCTAAAGGGAATATAGTGACTAAGCATGGAGTGGATAGGGTGGTGAGGGCGCCTAAGGACTTTGGTGATGAGAGTGATTTTTCTTTGGAGTAGGTGCGAGTTTTGTTTCTTAGTGTTAGTTTTACTTGATCCTGTTATATGATTTAAGATCACTGAGTTAGGGTAGACGAGGTTGTTGTTAGAGTCTAACTACTACGATATTTTTTGTGATGTTTATAATCTCAAGGGGAGGTGGTTGGGCTGATCTAGTTATTTTTTATCACAGGCTTACTGTGTAGGGTGATTTTATGGATTTTATTCGAGTTGGCGCAGGGACCAGAGTTTTAGTTTTTTGTTGGGGATTTTTTTGCCGTTGCTTTTGCGGTTGGGTTGTAGGTAGTTGCCTTTAAGGTGGTGGATGGTGTCTTTGAGGAAGGCTTTGCTGCCGATGATGCCGCCGTCGATGAAGTAGCGGGTCTGGTGGAGGAGGAGGGCGGAGAGCTTGAGGTGGCCGGAGCTTTCTTGGGTGGCTTCTACTTCTTCTGCGGTT